>NZ_JBBCBT010000005.1:0-212083 GCF_037203985.1 Pseudarthrobacter sp. CCNWLW217 | reverse complement strand
GCTGCGGCGGCCACGTCGGCTGTGGTGTCGGTGCCGGTCAGGCTGCCGTTTCCAAGGCCGAGGTTGATGTCGGCTGCGGCGGCCACGTCGGCTGTGGTGTCGGTGCCGGTCAGGCTGCCGTTACCGAGGCCGAGGTTGATGTCGGCTGCGGCGGCCACGTCGGCTGTGGTGTCGGTGCCGGTCAGGCTGCCGTTTCCAAGGCCGAGGTTGATGTCGGCTGCCGCGGCCACGTCGGCGGTGGTTCCGCCGTCGTTTGTCCCGCCGAGGACGCCGTTGCCGAGGCCGAGGTTGACGTCGACCACAGCGGCAACATCCGCGGTGTCCGACGGCGTTGGGTCACCCAGCAGGCCCAACGACGTCGTGTTCGCGGATGTCGCCGCTGAGACCAGGGCGGATGCGGTGAGGTCCGATCCGCTGGTTGTATCCGCAGCGCTGGCTGCGGTGGCGCCGAGGGCTAGGAGCCCGCCGGCAAAGAGGGTGCTAAGCAGCCCTCTGCGAAGGTTGGAATGCATGGTTTTGTCTCCTGAGAAGTTGATGTGGGGCGCAGGTAAGCAACCCTGTTGCCTTGTCCTGCCACGGAATGGCAGGCAGGGCTCAACTAGTCAGGAGAGGAACCGGGGTCGAATGACACCGGTGAGGGGGCATGCTCAGAGGATCCGCTGACCGGGAAAGGGCCAGGGAGCAGGAATTCAAGATCAAGGTCGTTCAGCCAGGCGGCCGAGCCTGAGGGGCCCGACGGCGGTGCTCCGCTCCCAGCCCCGGAACTGGGGCCGGAAGGTGCCGGTGACGGACTGCCTGCCAGTGGTAGCTCAGGCTCCGAGGCGGCAGTTGTGGGCGCGCCAGGGGAGGAAGATGTTCTGGCAAGGGCAGCCACAGGAGAGGCTGGGAAGCCTGCTGTGCTGGCAGCCCCGGCAAGCTGCTCCAGAATGATCCCTGAGAAATTACCAGAGGCGGCCGGATCCGCCAGCGAGTCACCCTCGTTCAGAATGCTTGCGGAATCAGTAGTAACGGAGCCGCTGTCCGGGACGCTGGGCAGGGTTACGGGCAAGGGAACAGCTCCCGTGACCAAGTCCGAGACTGGCTGCACCAGAGGCTCAAGAATTGGAACCGCGTCAACGAGCGGCGGAGCGACAGTTTCCACCAGTCCCGCGGCGGCGTCATCGGCCACAACAGCAACAGGGACGACAACAGTGGAGACCGTGCCCGCAGGAACAACCTCGTTCACGACCGGGACGGCCGTGACCAACTGGTCTGTGGCGCCGGTGAGTGTGCCCGCCACGGGCCGCAGGAGTCCGGGCGATGGCACGGGCTGAGGGGCCGGTGTCGCAACCTCGGGCAGGGACGGCAGCGTGCTTGCCAGCGGGGCTGCGAGGGACGAAACCGACGAAGTTACCCCGCCCAGTAGCGAACCCGAATCGGGCGAATCGGCAGATGCGGCAGTGGTGGAAAGCGTCAGCCAAGTGAGTGTGGCGGCTCCAGCGAGGAGAACTGGCCGGAGCGCACGCCATGGCGATAGACCTCTAGCCATGCGTACCACCCCCAGAGCGGATCAACCGACGATGTTTACATCGTAAGACTGCTTATTGATCCAAGTCCATGAAAAAATCAATAAATTCCCATCAAATTGACTTTCTTTGTCATTCATATTTAGTCGGCCTAATGCGCGTCGTTTGGGTAGCTGACACCGAGTTGGGCTCGCACGCCATCGAAAAGGCGCATGGTGTTCAGGGAATCCTCGAGGGGCATGACGGGGCTTTCGACAAGCCCTTGCTGGATGCAGCGCGTCACTTCGCGGAGTTCATAGGTGTAGCCCCGACCGACGACGTCGAACACTTCGCGGCGGAGTTCCCCGCGGCCTATCCGGACCAGCAGTTCGCTCGGATTGTTGATGGAGCCCACGCTTTGGAGGTATCCCAAGCTTCCGGCCACTGTTGCGATCCGTGGACCGTGTGCCAACAGCGACGACGTCAGCTGGACTTGGGCGCCGTGGTTGTAACCGAGAGTCATCGCATTTTGGGCGTCGACGCCGTCGTCGTTGACAACGCCAGTGGCACTGACGGTCTGCGGGAAACCGAGGGTTCCCAGCGCCCAGAGCAGCGGGTAGACGGAGATGTCCAGCAGAGCCCCGCCGCCGTCCTGCCTTGCCCAAAGCCTGGACGTGGGGGAGTACGGCGCGGGGAAGCCCAGATCGGCGCTGACCCAGTGCACATCACCCAGTTCTCCTGAGGCAGCGATGTCGAAGGCGCGTTGCATGGCCGGCAGGAACCGGCTCCAGATCGCTTCCATCAGAAAGAGGTTCTTTTTGCGGGCCACGTCAATCAGCTCGCTCGCTTCGCGGGCGTTGATCGTCAAGGCCTTTTCGCACAGGACGTGTTTCCCGGCGTTCAGTGCAGCGAGGACAATCTGGTGGTGCTGGGCGTGGGGCGTGGCCACATACACGACGTCAATCGAATCATCGGCGAGGAGCCGCTGGTAGCCGTGGACGCCGCCGTCGTCCCCGTATCCCTTGGCGAACCCGTAGGCCGCGGCGAAGTTGTCCGCAGTCTCCTGGCCGCGGGAACTGACGGCGTAGAGCTCGGCGTCGGCCAGGAGGGCCAGATCTTCGGACACGGACCGGGCGATGCCGCCGGTGGCTACTACTCCCCACTTCAGGGTGTTGCCGGTAGCGGACCTGGGGTCCTGGTCGGACTGGCTGGACAGCCACGGCTTGGCGATAGGCGCACTCATGAGAGCCATCCTCTCATTGCAGTGAGAGGGTCCGGGAAAAACCTGTAGGAAGTGAGGGAGGGTCCCTGGGCGGACCCTCCCTTTCGCTATGCCGGGGTTGCCACCGCCGAACGGGTGCGGGCAGCCTCCTCCGTCAGCTTGCCCTGCTGCAGCCTGAAGCGGCGGTCCGCCTTGTTGGCCAGCGCCCGGTCGTGGGTGACCACCAGGATGGTGGTGTTGTGCCCCCGGCTGAGCGAACTGAGGAGCTCGATGATGTGATCACCGGTCTGTTCGTCCAGGTTGCCTGTTGGTTCGTCCGCCAGGATCAGTTGGGGTTCATTGGCCAGAGCACGGGCAATCGCCACGCGCTGCTGCTCGCCGCCCGAGAGCCGGTTGATCCGCCGTACTTGTTTGTCCGGGTCCAGCTGCACCTGTTCGAGAAGATCCTTTGCCCGCTGGAGGCGTCCGGCCTTGCGCATCCCGGCGAACTCCATCGGAAGCATCACGTTGTCCACCGCGGAGAGATTCGGGATGAGGTTGAACTGCTGGAATACAAAGCCGATGTCCCGGCGTCGGTATTCGGTCAGCTTCCCGTCCGGCATGCTCGCCAGGCTGACACCGTTCACGACGACGTCTCCGCTGGTGGGCTTGTCCAGCGCACCCAGGAGGGACAACAGGGTGCTCTTACCGCTGCCGCTCTTGCCGACGATGGACGCCAACGTGCCCTGCTCGAGTTCAAAACTCACATTGTTGACTGGCTTGATGGTGCGGTCGCCCGAGTTGAAGGTGCGGACCAGGTTCTTGACTTCAATCATGGTTATTCTCCTCGCAGGACTTCGATGGGGCGGATGCGGGCCGTGAGCAGCGCGGGGACAAGGGCGCCGATGATGGCGACTCCGAATACTGCGGCTATTCCGGCGGCAATGACGCCGGGGGATGCGCTGGCGGTGACGGAGGTCAGCAGCTGGGAGGCTCCGCCGAACGGTCCGCCGGAAGGTAGGCCAGCGCCGCCAGGGAAGCCTGCGCCGCCGCCCGGCAAACCGGCGCCGGGGCCGGTGGGGGTCGCCGCCGTCGTGGTGTTGGTGCTGATCAGCGCCGAGGCGATGCCGCCGCTGGCGAAGGATGCGATCGCGGCACCCACGGCGCTGCCCATGGCAACCAGGACGAGGGCTTCGAGCACGAACTGCAGGCCGATGGTGCGGTTGGGTGCGCCGATGGCCTTGAGGACACCGATCTCCCGGCGGCGTTCGCGGACCAGCATGACCATGATCAGCAAGATGATGAGCCCAGCCGTGCCGAGAGCTGCAACGAAGGCGATGAAGGAGATGTTCCTGACGCTGCCGAGGGAGCTGACCGCCGTCTCCAGGTTCTGGCCCTGGGTGACATCAGCCTTGTCGGTGCCGAGGGCCGTCTCCAGGGCAGCCTTCGTGGACTGAACATTTTCCAACGAGTCCACGGTCACAATCATGCTGGACAGCTCGTCGGGCAGCTCCGCCAGGTTCTGCGCCGTCGGAAGAGTTACGTAAAGGGCGTTGTTGCCGAACGTCGTGCCGGAATCGAACAGGCCCGCCACGGTGTAGGTCTGGTCATTGATGGTGAACGTGGACCCCACCGAGAGCCCGTTCTTTTCCGCGAGTGTGGTGCCCAGCAGGGCGTTGGCCGATTCCGCGGTGTAGTCGCCCAGGCCTGATCCGTCAGTGATGGTCAGCGCTTTGCCGGTGCTGTCCATCTCCGCGCCGATGCCCGTGGCGGTGATCGGCAGCGAGCGGGGAGGCTGCGTGGTGGTGCCGGTGGCACCCGTAGTGCCGTTGGCCGCCTGGTTGCGGTTGCCCAGAGTGCCGATATCAATGGCGGCTGTCAGGCTGGTGGTCAGTGTAGTTGCGGACGTACCCCCGGGTCCGCCGCCCTGGCCTCCGCCGGGGCCTGCCGGGGCGCCGGCGGCCGTCTGGGCGGCAGCCTCGGCAGCGTTCCGGAGCCTGAGGGAAGTGGTCCCGACGACGGAACTGACGTTGGGAACGGCAGCGGCGGTGGCGGCCTGCTCGGTTGTCAGCGGTTCGCCGCCACCTTCGAAGCCCTGGCCTCCGGCGGGGTTGACGGTCAGGACAGTCCCGACGGAGGCATTCAGCTCCTGGACTTTGGCGCTCACGGCCTGGTTGGCCACCAGCATGGCCAGTGCCAGACCGATGGCCACTGCCAGGACCGCAACGACTGCAGCCGTTCGAACCTTGTTTCTGAAGGCATTGCCTACACTCCGGGCAAGGACGCTCACTGTACTCCTAGGATCTCGGCCGGCGGAAAGACCGGCGTTCTGATCCCAGACTCGTGCCCGTCCCTGTGCGGAAAACGTGGCGAACCTATGTTTGCGCTGTGAAGCCGTTCTTGTTTGAAGAGCGGCAAAAAAAGGACACCCCTTGACAGCTTTGTCACGGCCGACGTAAGAATAGTAGTGCCGCTGAGAAAGCGTTTTCTGAGTGGCAGTTACCCGAAATCTGTATCCGCACCCGACTAGGCATGTGGTCTGTTTGGCATGCCGGAAATAAAGGCCAATGACGTCCTCCATACGTTTCAAATCCACGTCCCATTCGAGACTTGCCCGTCCTCGCCTCGCCGGAGCAGTGGTGGCGTCCGCCTCGGTGCTGGCGCTCGCTGCCGGGCTCGCTGTTGCCGGACCCGCCGACGCAGCACCCGGAACCAGGGCGCCTGGTGGCACAGCGGCTTCGTCCCTGACTGGAGGGGGCGTCATCCGTGCCGACGACGCGGCACCCACCGGCTGGGCCGCCGTCGACGGCGTCACGAACGGCGGGGCGGGCGCTCCGGCCGAAAACCGCTACGAGGTGGGCACGCTGGCAGAGCTGAAGGCAGCGCTGGCCAACCATGGTGAGCCGAAAGCGCCCAAAATCATCTATGTCCGTGGAACCATCGACGGCAACCAGACACCGGACGGGCGCATTCTCGGGGAGCAGGACTATGCGCCCGGCTACGACATCAACAAGTACATGTCCTGCTTCGGTCCGGACGGCAGGACCTGGAGCGACCAGACCTTCGATTACTGCAGGTCCATGCGCCAGCTGCGCCAGACGGGCAGCAACAACATGAAGCGCCAGATCGAGGTGAGCCTCCCCAGCAACACCACATTGATGGGCCTCGGTAATGACGCGGGGTTTGTAGGTGCAAACATCGTGATCCTGAGCGCCACGAACGTGGTGGTGCGGAACCTCAGCGTGGAGGCACCCGTGGACTTCTTCACCACGTGGTCCCCGGACGACGGCCAGGGCGCCTGGAACGCGCGGTTCGACGCCCTGTCCTCAGTCACGTCAGACCATCTCTGGATCGATCACGTCCGGCTGACCGACGGACGACACCCGGACAGTGAGGCGCCCATTGGGTTCCGGGGCAAGCCCGCCAACCGGCATGACGGTTTGCTGGACCTCAAGGACGGCACCGATTATGTGACCATTTCCAACAGCAAACTGCACAACCACGACAAGACGATGCTGCTCGGCTCCGGCGACGAGCACGTGGACAAGGACGGCGGCAAGCTGCGCGTCAGCTACATCGGCAACCTGATGGAGAACATCCAGCAGCGCGGCCCCCGCGTCAGGTTCGGCAAGGTGCACGTGGTGAACAACTACTTTGTGGGCAGCACCGACCATCAGCAGTACCCGATGGTCAGTAAGGCACAGGGCGGCAGCAGCTACTTCCTGGGCGCAGGCTACGAGTCCAGGATTTTCTCCGAGTACAACGCCTTCGACTACACGGGACCCGGCGCGGACGCATCCATCATGGTCAGCAGCTACAACGGGCACCGCTTCAGCGACACCGGGTCGTGGTTCAACGGAGCCCCGGCGGACCTGAAGTCCGTGGCCCGGGCCTCCTACGAAACCAACCGGGCGGAGGCACTGGCAGAGGCGGAACTGAGCGGCACACCCGCACCGGACTGGACCGCTTGGGACTTCACCACCGACGTCGGCTGGCACCCGGCGGACGCGTACGGCTACAGGGCCTTCACCACGCCGCAGGCTGTGCGCAACCACGCACTGCACTTCACAGGGCCGGGCGTCCTACGCGTGGACGGCCCGGCGTCGTAGTTCTAAAACGGCAAAGTTGGGCGCACGCGCATCGCTTAAAGGGGAATGCCCCGGCTCCTGTGAACTGGTCACTGAGGGAGCCGGGGCATTCCGCGTTCAGTTTGTTACTTGGTGATCGGGCCGAGGGTCGGATCGTCCACGTAGGCAGTCTTCACGTTGGCTGCGGTCACGATCGCAGGCGGCAACAGGAAGGCAGGAACGCGCTTGAACTCGTTCTTGTAGTTGCGGTTGTCGTTGATTTCCAAGGCGAGGCCCTGCTGCAGGTCCTTGATCATGGTGATCGTGTGTTCGACAATCTTGCGAGTGTCCTTGTTGATCGTGGAGTACTGCTCGCCAGCCATGATGGACTTCACGGACTCCACCTCGGAGTCCTGGCCGGTCACAACCGGAACGGACTTGCCGGCGCTCTTGATGGACGTGATCACGGCCCGGGCCAGGGTGTCATTTGGAGACAGGACACCGTCCAGCTCAGAAGAGGCGTAGCTGCCCGAGAGCAGTGCGTCCATGCGGCGCTGGGCGTTTTCCGGCTTCCAGTCCTGCGTGACAGCCCGCTGGAAATCGGACTGGCCGGAGACCACCTTCAGGGTCCCGTCGTCGATCTTGGGCTTCAGGACGCTCATGGCGCCGTCGAAGAACACCTTTGAGTTGGCGTCGTCCGGGGATCCTGCGAAGAGTTCGACGTTATACGGGCCAGCCTTCTTGGCCGCCATGCCTTCCAGCAACGCCTGGCCCTGCAGTTCACCGACCCTGAAGTTGTCATACGCCACGTAGTAGTCGATGGCCTTGGTGTTTGTCAGCATGCGGTCGTAGGCGATGATGACCGCGCCAGCGTCCTTGGCCTGCTGGAGCTGGGTGCCCAGCTGTGCACCGTCCACGGCGCCGACCACGATCACCTTGGCGCCGGAGGTGATCATCGTGGAGATCTGGTTCTGCTGCTCGGATACGCCGTTGTTAGCGAACTGCACGTTGGGCTTGAAGCCGGCCGAGGACAGCCCGTCGTTGAACAGCTTCTCTGCCAGGGTCCAGTTCTCGCTGGTCTTTTTGGGAAGGGCGACGCCGATCACGGCGTCCTGGGGAAAACCGGACAGGGCGGTGCCCGCCTTGGCGGCTTCGGCGTCGACGTCGGAGCGGCCGCACCCTGTCAGGGAGAGCGTTGCGACGGCCGCGAGGACGGTCAGGGTCTTTGCGATTTTACGCATGTGAGTTTCTCTTTCTGGGTCCAAAGGCAGCCGGGCATGCCGGCCGCCGTCGCGGGCTATTTTGACTCGGCTGGTTCTGCGGGAGTGATGATCTCGGAGGTCTTGGCAATCTCTTTCTCCGGGGTGGGCGGCTGGTTGGAGCGCAGGCCGTTCATCAGCATCCCGATGATGGAGCGGCGCCCCTGGCTCTTGTTGTAGACATCGATGGCCACGGCAATCAGCAGCACCAGGCCCTTGATGATCGACTGCATGTCGGCTCCGACGCTCAGCAACTGCAGGCCGTTGTTCAGCACAGCCATAACGAGGCCACCCACGATGGAACCGATCACGGTGCCGACGCCGCCGCTGACCGCCGCGCCGCCGATGAAGACGGCCGCAATGGCGTCAAGTTCCCAGCCCACGCCGTCCGCGGGTCCTGAGCTGGTGGACCTGGCCACGAACATCATTCCAGCGAGTGCCGCCAGGATGGACATGTTCATCATGACCAGGAAGTTGACCTTCTTGGACTGCACACCGGAGAGTTCGGCGGCGTGGCGGTTGCCACCTACCGCGTAGACGTGCCGGCCAAGGATGGTCTTGCTGGTGATGAAGACGTAGAGCGCCACCAGGCCCACGAGGATCAGGCCAGAGACGGGGAACGAGGTCCCGTAGCGTCCGGTCGAGAACAACCAGGTGACGTACAGGACTGCCCCGGCAAGCAGGACCAGCCGGGTGATGGGCACCCAGAGCGGATCCACGGTGGCACCGGTGCCGGCTTCGATGCGGCGGTTGCGGAACTCCAGGAACACCACGACGGCGATCAGCAGGAATCCGAGGATGACTGTGGGGGCGTTGTAACGGGCGAAGTCGCCGATCTCCGGCAGGAAGCCTGCACCCATGGCACGGAATTCCTCCGGCACGGGAACGGTCAACGATTTGCCCACGAACTGGTTGGCGCCACGGAAAAGCAGCATTCCGGCCAAGGTGACGATGAAGGCGGGAATGCCCACATAGGCCACCCAGAAGCCCTGCCAGGCACCGATCACTGCGCCCAGGACCAGTCCGAGGACGATGCCAAGGTACCAGGGGATGCCCCAGTCCCGCATGGCTATGGCCACTACGATGCCCACGGCTGCGGCAACAGAGCCGACAGAGAGGTCGATGTGGCCGGCAATGATCACCAGCACCATTCCGATCGCCAGGACCAGGATGTAGGAGTTGCCGTTGAACAGGTTGATCATGTTGGTCGGCGTCAGGACCTTACCGCCGGTGAACAACTGGAAGAACAGCACGAGTGCCACGAGGGCAATGATCATGCCGAACTGGCGGGTGTCACCGCCGAAAATCCTTTTAAGTGCTTTCATAATTGTTCCGTCCTCGGGCTTATGCGGTTTGTGCAGTGGGGGCGGCGTTGTTGCCGGCGCGGGTGGCTGAGGTCATCAGGCGCATCAGGCTTTCCTGAGTGGCGTGTTCCTTATCCAGTACTCCCGTGATGGAGCCCTCAAAGATGGTGTAGATCCGGTCCGACAGTCCGAGCAGCTCAGGCAGCTCAGAGGAGATCACAATGACGCCCTTGCCCTGCTGTGCCAGCTGCTGGATGATGCCGTAGATCTCGTACTTCGCGCCGACGTCGATTCCGCGCGTGGGCTCGTCAAGGATGAGCAGGTCCGGGCCGGTGAACATCCACTTGGCCAGCACAACCTTCTGCTGATTGCCGCCGGAGAGCTTGGACACCCCTTCATTGACTGTGGGCGCTTTGGTCCGAAGGCTCTTGCGGTACCCCTCGGCCACCGTGAATTCCTTGCGGTTGTCAACGACGAGGCCCTTGGTGATGGCCTTGAGGTTTGCTGAGACGGTGGTGGTCTTGATGTCATCCAGCAGGTTCAGGCCGAGGCTCTTGCGGTCTTCAGTGACGTACGCCAGTCCCGCTTTGATGGCTTGGGGAACATTCCGGATGTGGATTTCCTGGCCGTTCTTGAAGACCTGGCCTGAGATGTAGTTCCCGTAGGAACGCCCAAACAGGGAGCGGGCAAGTTCGGTGCGGCCCGCGCCCATGAGCCCTGCGAAGCCGACGATCTCGCCGCGGCGCACCGTGAAGCTCGAGTTCTTGCAGACGAGCCGGTCTGCCACCTGGGGATGGCCCACTGTCCAGTTGCGGACCTCGAACAGCACATCGCCGATTTCCGGGGTGTGCTCCGGGAAGCGGGACTCAAGGGAACGTCCCACCATTCCCTTGATGATCCGGTCCTCGTCCACGCCGTCGGCCACGATGTTCAGTGTTTCCACCGCTTTACCGTCGCGGATGATGGTGATCTCATCCGCGATCTGTTCGATTTCGTTGAGCTTGTGGGAAATGATGATCGAGGTAATGCCCTTGGCCTTGAGGCCGAGCATCAGGTCCAGCAGGTGCTGGGAGTCGGATTCGTTCAGGGCGGCAGTGGGCTCGTCCAGGATGAGTAGTTTTACCGACTTGTTCAGGGCCTTGGCGATTTCCACCAGTTGCTGCTTGCCGACGCCGATTTCCTTGACGGGAGTGTCCGGATCCTCGCGGAGGCCTACCCGGGCGAGGAGTTCGATGGAGCGTTTACGCGCCTCTCCCCAGTTGATCACGCCACGGCGCGCCGGCTCATTGCCCAGGAAGATGTTCTCCATGATGGAGAGTTCCGGGATGAGTGCCAGTTCCTGGTGGATGATGACGATGCCCGCGTGCTCACTGGCCCGGATGTCCTTGAACTGCTGGACCTCGTTCTGGTAGACGATGTCGCCGTCGTAGCTGCCGTACGGGTAGACGCCGGACAGCACCTTCATGAGCGTGGATTTGCCGGCGCCGTTCTCACCGCAGATGGCGTGGATCTCGCCGGCCTTGACCCGGAGGCTGACCTCCGACAGCGCCTTGACGCCGGGGAACTCCTTCGTGATGGAGCGCATCTCGAGGATTACTGGATCACTTTGCGTGGTTTGGGACGTCATATGCCCTTACGCCTCCAATGATGACTTCGTTGTCCGCCCCGCAAACCGCGGGGCCGTCTGATGAAAAAGTAAACTGGATCACAGCCGTTGTCGTCAAGTCTTGAACGCAACCTCCCCATATCTAGTCGGTCTGGGAACGCCGGATCCCGGCGTACTGGAAGACCAGCGCGGCCGCCCCGAGAGCTTCGGCGCGGTCCCCGAGGGATGACATGGTGAGTGTGGTTGTCTCGCCGATGACGGGCACGGCATGGCGCACCAGGCCCCGCCTGATGGGGTCCAGGAGGAGGCTGCCAAGGCCGGCCAGCGGCCCGCCCACCACGATCACTTCCGGGTTGATGAGGTTGGCCACGTTGCCTAGCGCCCGCCCCACTGCCAGGCCGGCATCGTCCACGACGCGGAGCGTTGCCGGATCCTTGGCGAGGGCCTTACTGACGATGTCCGCCGGCGTCAGGGGCCTGTCCTCGCGGCGGCTGAGGAGCTCGATCATGGTGGTGGTGGATGCGATGGTTTCGAGGCATCCGCGGTTCCCGCACCGGCACACGAGGCCCTGCTCATGGATGGTGGCATGGCCGATTTCACCAGTGATTCCGACGTTGCCGTAATAGGGCGCGCCGTTGAGGATCAGGCCCGCACCGATGCCCGATCCGATCTTCAGGAACATCAGGTTTTCGACCCCCGTGTGAGGCCCCCAGGTCACTTCAGACCAGGCGCCGAGATTGGCGTCGTTGTCAACATACACGGGGAATTTCAGGGTGTCCTCGAGGTGCTGGAGAATGTTGATTCCCACCCATTCGGGGAGGATGGCACCCTGCGCCACGGTTCCGGTCCGGCGGTCGATCGGCCCGGGAATTCCGACGCCGGCACCCACGATTGCGCTCCGGTCCACTCCGCTTTCCCGCATCAGTTTTTCAAGGAGGACCACCGCCGCTTGGATGCCTTCCTCGGCCTGGTGGCCGAGTGGCAGCATCACGGATTCCTCCGCGATGACGTGGTAGCTGAGCGATGCCAGGACCACCCTGAGGTGCCGGCGGCCGAAGTCGATTCCGACGGCGACGGCACCGTTGCTGTTCAATCTGACATTCAGCGCCCGGCGCCCGGAACTGGTGATGGGCTCGGTCGATGCCAGCCCCGAATCCTGCATGATTTTGACGATGTTTGAGACGGTGGCCGTGGACAGGCCTGTCTGCCTGGCGAGCTCGGCCTGGGTGGCGGGTCCGCCCATCAGGGTCTCGATGATCCGCTGTTGGTTCAACTGCCTCAGGGCGGATTGGGATCCTGGGTTTTTGGGGTTGCTCCTCGTCGAGCGCGGTGTTGCGGACATGCAAAGAAGATTGCCCTATGGTGACTGTTGTAGTCAAGAAGTTAACGCAAGCGGTCCGCCGGCGGGGCCGCAAGTACGGGACGATCCGCCCGTCCGAAGGCCCCCACCGGTGCAATTGGCCCCAAAGGGCACTGCGGCCGATGGCTAGGCTGGAAAAAGCGGACGCACTCCTTCATGTGGCCGTCCCGATCTTGTGAGGTGGTAAAGGTGCTGCTGGCCCTGATGCAGGCAAACGCCCGCGTACTCGACATTGAGGCAAATTGCGCCGCCCTGGATGCGGCCGCGGCGGAGGCCGCCACGGCCGGCGCAGCCGTGCTGGTGACCCCCGAACTGTTTCCCGTGGGCTACGCGCCGCTGCGGGTTCGTGCGGAGCTGGACCCCGCGAGGCTTCCCGCAATCAAGGAAGTGCTGAGCGGCATCGCGCGGCGGCACGGAATTGCCCTGGTGTACAGCCTGCCGTCAGTTACGGACGAGGGCAGCTGGCACATCACCTCCACACTGCTGGACGCCGCAGGGTCTGAGCTGCTCAGCTACGCCAAGGTGCACCTCTTTGGTGAGGACGAGCGCACGGCGTTCAGCCCGGCGGAGGCGGGTCCCGCCGTCGTGGATTTCAACGGCTTCCAGACCTCCATGGTGATCTGTTACGACGTGGAATTTCCGGAAACGGTCAGGGCTGCCGCGCTGGGTGGGGCAGAGCTGCTCCTGGTGCCTACCGCACTGGCGCACGGCTTCGACACGGTTCCGCAGGTCCTGTTGCGGGCCCGAGCGCTCGAAAGCCAGCTGACCATCGCCTATGCCAACCATTCCGGAACCGAGGAAGGCTGCGACTTCCTCGGCGGCAGCGTCATCGCCGGGCCGGACGGATCGCTGCTGGCCACGGCGGGACCTGAGGCCGGTCTCCTGTATGCCGAAGTGGATCCGGACGCCGCACGGAAAGCCCGCAACGTGGTGCCCTACCTCCGTGAACGCCGACCGGAGCTCTACCGGTCCTGGGGTGTTTGAGGCGTCCCGGCCTCGAGTGCGTCAACGTACTGAAGGGCAATCCAGAGTTCAGCCCGCACCTGGGCGGAGCTAAGGTCCATGGCCAGCAGCTCGGCCAGGGCGTTGATCTGGCGCCGCACACTGTTCCGGTGCAAGCCGAGGACCTTGGCTGTGGCATCCCAGTTGCCGTTTTCACCCAGCCATGACTTCAGGACATTGAGCTGGGAGCTGCGGCGGTCAGGCTCCTGTGCCAGAACCGGTTCCAGCAGCCGTGCGGCGAGCATGCTGCCGGCGCTGCGGCCCAACAGTCCCGTGACTGACCACGTCACCTCATCCACGCGCACGCTTTCTCCGCTGGCCTTGACGCGGGGCCGCACTGACGCGGCACGCTGGTAGGCAGCCGGAAGGCCCGCCATGTCCGTAGGATCGCCCACTACCAGGCGCCAGCCCAGTCCCTCCACCTCATGCATCAGGGCGTCGTCCACTTTGAACCGGGTCACGGCGGCAAATCCGTAGTCCGTCAGCTCCACCATCTTCGTGTCGAACAGCCTTCGCCATTGCAGCAGCTCCCTGACAGGGCCATCCGCCGAAGCCGGCGCTGAGCCGTCCGCCCGCACGCCCTGGATCACGCGGACAGCTCCGGACCTGGTTCCCGAAACGCTCTGCGCCAGGAGGTCCCGCAGTACGTTCAGCTGCCGGGCTGAACCGGCGGTCAGGCTTTCCGGATGCAGCAGCAGGGCTGTTGCCAGCTGGCTGGGAGCGAGCGATCCGCTGGTCCGCTGGCGCACGAGTAGTTCCAGCAGCCCCACCACCGAGGAGACCACGCTGTTCTGCGCCGGTGTCAGTGGCTTGTCCGTCCCCAGGATGAGGGCTCCGAGGGTGGCGTCCTTGGTGCTCCGGAGGGGATGGCCGAAGACGAGGGCCGGACCGTCTGCCGGAAACGAATCCGTCTCTACCCGCGGGCCCGTGCCGGCCAGCAGGCGCTTCAGCAATGGTTGCAGTGCAGAATGTTCGACGGCGGCCGCAGGGCTGGTCCCGCCGGTCCCGGTTGCTGCCGCCCGGGCCCGCACCCGGCCATCGGCCCCGAAAAGCTGGGCCCACACCGGGACCCGTTGGGCCAGTGCAGCAAGGAGTTCATGCTCGGGCCTGGCAGAGAGCACGGCCCGCATCAGTTGCCGGTTGGTGTCAGCCAGTTGACGGAAGACCCGTGCATTTCCGGATTCCAGGAGCTGGGAGAATTCCAGGCCGATGGCAGCGAAGGGTACGCTGCTGGGGATCTGCACCAGGGTGAGCTGGTGCTTTTGGCACGCTGAGCGCACCCGCTCCGGGACGGCGTCGAAATACGGCTCCAGCCCGAACCCCAGGGCTGCGACTCCCGCGGCGACCAGCCGCCGGACGTAGGCTTCCGCACTCTCCTTCGTTCCGCCGTCGTCAAGGAACGGCCGCCCCGCCGTCAGGACGAACTCCCCATCCAGCAAATATGGCGTGGGATCCTCCAGTTCGCTGGGCTCCACCCAGCGCAAAGGCGCACCGCCATTGCCGGCATCGTGAAGGACCGCGAGGTCCGCCGGGAGTGCGGCCAGAAACTCTCCCAGCGTTACGGCATCCAGGCGTTCCGCCGCCTCAGGCTGCACGAACGGACCCCTGGCCACAGTATCCACCGCTTCTTTGGTTTGGTGCATTACGTCTCATGATTGAAAACTATAGGTCACTTTGCACATCCCTGAGATGCGGCTCACACCCCTACGCTGGGTGAGGGAAACCCACCAACTACTCACGAACGGACGTCAACGATGACTGTGCCAACACTCTCCGGACAGGCCACGGGCCGCGCAGCCGGCCGTCCCGGGCTGGGCGCGCAACTGCTGCGCCGGAAACCGATCGGCCAAATGGTCAGTGAAGCCGAAAGTGGCCAGGGCGGACCGAAACTGGTCCGCAGTTTCGGGGTCCTGCAGCTGACCATGATCAGTGTCGGCGCAACCCTGGGAACCGGCATCCTGGTGATCCTGGGCGAATCCGTTCCACTGGCTGGGCCTGCGATCTGGATCTCGTTCGCCATTGCCGGGTTCGCCGCACTCCTCTCCGCCGTCTCATACGCAGAAATGGCCGGCATGGTCCCCGTGGCCGGCTCCAGCTACTCCTACACCTACGCCACCATGGGCGAGGGCATGGCATGGATCTGCGGCTGGTGCCTGGTCCTTGAGTACGCCGTCTCGGTCGCGGCCGTGGCGGTCGGGGCAGGCCAGTACGTGAACGAGACCCTGGCCGTGTTCGGGCAGGTCCTGCCCGACGCCGTTTCCCAGCCCCCGGGCGACGGCGGCCTGGTCAACATCCCTGCCATGGTCATCGTGGTGCTGGCAACCATCCTGCTGGTTCGCGGCGCAAAGGAAAGCGCCTGGATCAACACGTCCATCGTGGTGGTCAAGGTGGGTATCCTCCTCTTCTTCTGCGCCGTGGCCTTCACCGCCTTCAATGCGGGCAACTTCGAACCGCTCCTGCCGATGGGTGCCGCAGGAGTCTCAGCCGCCGCGTCCCGTGTGTTCTTCTCCTACATCGGCTTCGACGCCGCGTCCACCGCCGGCGAGGAGGCCCGGAACCCGAAGCGGGACCTGCCCCGCGCCATCATGCTCTCCATGGTCATCGTCACCACCATCTACGTCCTCGTGGCCGTCGCAGCTATCGGCGCCCGGCCGTGGGGATGGTTCGACGGCACCGAGGCGGCCCTGGTGAAAATCCTGGAGGAAACAACCGGCCAGCCCTGGATCGCACTGGTCTTTGCGGTGGGTGCCGTCCTGGCTATCGCCAGCATCGTCCTGACCGTCCTCTACGGCCAGACACGCATCCTGCTCTCCATGTCACGCGACGGCCTCATCCCGAAGGTGTTCGGCCGCGTCTCCCGCCGGACCGGCACCCCCGCGGCCGGCACGCTCCTGGTGGGCATCGCCGTCGCCCTCACCGCCGGGCTGGTCCCGCTCGGTGCCCTCGCCGACGCCACCAGCATCGGAACACTGTTTGCCTTTGCCCTGGTCAACGTTGCCGTGATCTACCTGCGACGCACCCGGCCCGAACTGGAGCGCACCTTCCGCGTCCCGCTGTTCCCGCTGACCCCGATCCTCGGCGCCCTGATGTGCGCCTACCTCATGGCCAACCTCGGAGCCGACACCTGGGTGACCTTTGGAATCTGGATGCTGGTGGGCGTGGCGGCCTACTTCGGTTACGGCCGCCGGAACTCCAGAGTGGCGGCGCTGAGCCAGGAGGAATACCGTGAGCGAAGCCGCCCGGAATCTTCAACGCTGTCCACCCCCGAACCTAAGAAGGCAGAGCTTTCATGACCGTCGCCACCGAACTCCCGGCCTCTGACCCGTCCAGCACCCAGGCCGGCCCTATCACCATGCTGAACCCGGATTTTCCGTTCAGCTACGACCACTATCTCGCCCACCCCGCAGGCCTCGGCGCGGTTCCGCCGGAGCTCCATGGCACCGAAGTGGCAGTTGTGGGCGCGGGGCTCTCGGGCCTCGTCACTGCCTACGAGCTCATGAAGCTGGGGTTGCGCCCTGTTGTCTACGAAGCGGACAGGATCGGCGGGCGCCTGCGCACAGCCAGCTTCCCGTCCGCCCCGAGCGTGGTGGCCGACCTCGGAGGGATGCGGTTCCCCGTGTCCGGCAAGGCGTTTTACCACTACGTGGACCTGCTGGGGCTGGAAACCCAGGACTTCCCCAACCCGCTGGCGCCCGTCACCTCGAGCACGGTCATCGAACTGGCCGGCCAGAAGCACTACGCCGAGACCGCCCAGGACCTGCCGCCGTTCTTCCGCGAGGTGGCGGATGCCTGGAAGGCCGCGGTAAACGACGGCGCCAAGTTCGTTGAAATGCAGGAAGCCATCCGGGCGCGGGACACCGGCCGGATCAAGGACCTGTGGAACGAGCTGCTGCCGCTCATGGACGAGCAGACCTTCTATGGCTTCATCGCCGGGAGCGAGTCCTTCAAGGAAGCCGGTTTTGCGCACCGTGAAGCCTTTGGCCAGGTGGGCTTCGGCACCGGCGGCTGGGACACAGACTTCCCCAACTCCATCCTGGAAATCCTCCGTGTGGTCTACACGGATGCCGATGACCAGCACCGGCTCATCAGCGGGGGAGCGCAACGGCTGCCCGAGGCACTATGGCAGCACGCGCCGTCGGGCATGGCCCACTGGCCGGACGGCACGTCCTTGGCTTCCCTTCACTCCGGCTCGCCCCGCGGGGCTGTGGGCAGGATCAGCCGCGATTCCGACGGCGGCCTCCGGATCCGGGAGCGCTGGGGCCGGGAGGCCAGCTACCCGGCTGTGGTGACCACGTGCCAGTCCTGGCTGCTCTCCACGCGCATCCACACGGAGGAGGCACTGTTCCCCGCCGAGCTGTGGACCGCGATCGAGCGCTCCCATTACATGCAGTCGTCCAAGACGTTTGTGATGGTGGACCGGCCGTTCTGGAAGGACGTGGATCCGGACACAGGCCGTGAGGTGCTGTCGATGACCCTGACGGACCGGCTGAACAGGGCCACCTACCTCCTGGATGACGGTCCGGACAAGCCAGCCGTGATCCTGCTGTCCTACACCTGGAATGATGACGCGCTGAAATGGCTGGCTCTGGATGCGGACGAGCGCGTTGAACTGATGCTGCATTCACTGGAGCAGATCTACCCGGGAGTGGACATCGCCAGCCACATCGTTGGCCAGCCCATCACGGTTTCCTGGGAGGCCGATCCCAACTTCATGGGTGCCTTCAAAGCAAACCTGCCCGGGCACTACCGTTACCAGCAGCGGCTGTTCACGCATTTCAAGCAGGACAAGCTGCCCGAAAGCCAGCGCGGGATCTTCCTCGCCGGTGACGATGTGTCCTTCACAGCGGGCTGGGCCGAAGGCGCCGTGACCACCGGCTTGAACGCCGTGTGGGGAGTGGTGAACCACTTGGGCGGTTCATCGGCTCCGGGGAACCCGGGTCCGGGTGAGCTCCTGGACGCCATGGGGCCGATCAGCCTGGACTGAGGACGCAGAAACAGCCTGAGGACGCAGAATCGGTGTGGGGACACCCGTTTTTGGGCGTCCCCACACCGATTGCGTGTCCTGGGACGGGCGGGTGGAGATCAGCCGTGCAGTTCCCGGTGCGCCCGTGCCAGTTCGACGTAGCGGGCGGCGTTTTGCTTCACGCCGTCGAACTCCTCGTCGGTGAGTTCCCGCCGCACCTTGGCGGGAACCCCGGCCACGAGTGACCGCGGCGGCACTACAGTGCCTTCCAGCACGACGGCGCCGGCCGCCACGAGCGAGCCGGTGCCGATCACCGCGCCATTGAGCACGGTTGCCCCCATGCCGATCAGGCAGTCGTCCTCCACGGTGCAGCCATGGACGACGGCGGCGTGCCCCACGCTGACTCCTGCTCCAACGCTGCAAGGAAATCCCGGGTCAGCGTGCAGCACCACGTTGTCCTGAAGGTTGCTTCCGGCCCCCACGCTGATGGTTGCGGTGTCCGCCCGGACGGAGACACCGTAGAACGCGCTGGAGTCCTCGGCGAGGGTGGCCTGGCCAATGATCGATGCGGTGGGGGCGATGAAGGCGGAGTCGTGGACGGCCGGTGACGCGCCGGCGAAATCGTATAGGGGAGCCATGGCCCAAGCCTAGGACATCCCCCACCCCAACTAGGTAGCAGCAGATGTCGTTTTCAGCGCTCAAAACGACATCTGCTGCTACTTAGTTGGGGCGGGTGGGGTGCGGAGGATGAGGAACTGGTAGTGCTGCGTCCAGTTCCCCGCGCCGGGTCCGGATTCCTCGCCCGTGCCCTCCGGCCAGGTGACAAAGTCCTCGATGGTTCCGTGCCGTCCGAAAACCTTCCGCACCGTTTCGTCGCTGCGCCGGCTGAAGAACCGCCGGGATTCAAGGTCGTCCTCGGGGTTCAGCACCTCCTCGTCAGCACCGGACCAGAGGCCGACGGCGATCGGAGCGTTGGGTGCCGCGATGCGCACCAGTTCACGCAGGACGCCGTCGATGTCAGCAGCGGGGATGTGCAGGAGCGTGCTCATGGACCAGACAGCAGGAAAGGTGCCATCGGCGAAGGGCAGCCGCCGGGCGCTGGCGACAGAGACGTCCAGGCCCTTGGAGCGGGCCTGACGGACGTGCTCCTCGGCGAGGTCAACACCGGTGTAACGGATACCGGCCTGGACAAATTTCAGGCCGTCCTGGCCTGGGCCAGTGCCGATTTCGAGGACGTCGTGGCGGCCTTCGGACTTAAGCAGGCCAATGAATCGTTCGCGTGCCTCCACGCGCCGTGGAGACAGGGGATGATCCCAACCGGACGCGGCACTGCGGTTGTAGAACTCGGCGAGGCGCTGCTCACTGCCGGGGTCCTCCCTGCCAGGCACCATGGCTGCCTCCGCTCCGCTAGTTTAATCCACTAGTTAAAGACAACGGTCCTGTTGCCGTCCAGCAGCACCCGGTGCTCAGCATGCCACTGGACTGCCTGGGCCAGCGTGCGGCCTTCGACGTCCCGGCCCATCTGCACGAACTGTTCCGGTGTGCGGGCATGGTCCACCCGAATCACTTCCTGCTCGATGATCGGCCCCTCGTCCAGCGCGGCCGTGACGTAGTGGGCCGTGGCTCCGATCAGCTTCACACCGCGGGCATGGGCCTGGTGGTATGGCCGCGCGCCCTTGAAGGAGGGCAGGAATGAGTGGTGGATGTTGATAGCCTTGCCGGTCAGTTCGGCACAAAGGTCGTCCGAAAGGATCTGCATGTAGCGGGCCAGCACCGTCAGTTCGATGTCGTGTTCGGCCATGATGGCCCGCAGCTTGTCCTCGGCCTGGGCCTTGGTGTCAGGCGTGACGGGAATGTAGTGGAACGGAATGCCGTAGAACTCGGCCAGCCCGGCGAGGTCCTGGTGGTTTGAGACGATGGCGGGGATGTCGATGGGGAGGGTGCCGGAACGCTGCTGGAAGAGGATGTCGTTGAGGCAGTGGGCTGACGTGCTGGCCATCAGCAGGGTCCGCACCTTCTGGTCCACGGCGTTGAGGCTCCACTGCATCCCGAAAGCCTCGACCACCGGCTCAAGCACTGACTGGAGCTCGGACTTGGCGGCCGTCGTCGTGACTTCCACCCGCATGAAGAAGTTTCCGGTGGCCGGACTGCCATACTGCTGCGAGTCCGTAATATTGCAGCCTGCCACCAGAAGGGCACCGGCCACGGCGTGCACGATTCCGGGGCGGTCCGGGCAGGACAGGGTTACTACATACGCTTGGTTCAGCTGCTCATTACTCACGCCTACCAGCCTACCCGCGCCCACGTGCCGCATTTGGTAGTCTTGTTCAGTCGCAACTGGCGTTGGGTGGGTAACCACCAGGGAGCGGCAATCACGAAGACCACGGATCGTACGCCTGGGCCGAGGGTCATGTCTTGCCGGACAAGTGCTGCAACCCTGCCGGGAAACAGCACGCACTTTCACGCCCTGTCATCAAGCGGCGGCGGCGTGCGCCAGCCGGTAGCCTGACCTTAGCAGTGCCCGTATCCCTAGCCAGGAGTTTTTCGTGACTACTACCGCCACCACAACAGCCGCAGTCAGCAACCAGTCGCTGGCCGAGCTCGATCCCGAAATCGCCGCAGTCCTCGACCAGGAACTTGGCCGCCAGCGCGGCACCCTGGAAATGATCGCGTCGGAAAACTTCGCCCCGCGCGCCGTGATGGAAGCCCAGGGCTCCGTCCTGACCAACAAGTACGCCGAGGGCTACCCGGGCCGCCGCTACTACGGCGGTTGTGAATACGTGGACGTCGCCGAGCAGTTGGCGATCGACCGCGTCAAGGCACTGTTCGGCGCCGAGTACGCCAATGTCCAGCCGCACTCCGGCGCGCAGGCCAACGCCGCAGCACTCTCCGCCATGATCACCCCCGGTGACAAGATCCTGGGCCTGTCCCTGGCGCACGGCGGCCACCTGACCCACGGCATGAAGCTGAACTTCTCCGGCAAGCTGTACAACGTCGCCGCCTACCAGGTGGAGCAGGACAACTTCCGCGTGGACATGGACAGGCTGCGCGAGCAGGCCATCGCCGAAAAGCCGCAGGTCATCATTGCCGGCTGGTCCGCCTACCCGCGCCACCTGGACTTCGCTGCCTTCCGCTCCATCGCCGATGAAGTGGGTGCGCTGCTCTGGACCGACATGGCACACTTCGCCGGGCTGGTTGCCGCAGGCCTGCACCCGAGCCCGGTGCCTTACTCCGACGTCGTCACTTCCACCGTGCACAAGACGCTCGCCGGTCCCCGCTCCGGCGTGATCCTGGCTAAGCAGGAGTGGGCCAAGAAGCTCAACTCCAACGTCTTCCCGGGCCAGCAGGGCGGTCCGCTCATGCACGTCATCGCTGCCAAGGCCGTCGCCTTCAAGATCGCCGGCACCGAGGAATTCAAAGAGCGCCAGGAGCGCGTCCTTGAAGGCGCCAAGATCATCGCCGACCGCCTCAACCAGGCCGACGTCGCCGAAGCCGGCGTCTCGGTCCTTACTGGCGGCACCGACGTCCACCTGGTCCTCGTTGACCTGCGCAACTCCCAGCTGGACGGCCAGCAGGCCGAGGACCTCCTCCACTCCGTGGGCATCACCGTGAACCGCAACGCCGTTCCGTTCGACCCCCGCCCGCCGATGGTCACGTCCGGCCTGCGTATCGGCACCCCGGCACTGGCCACCCGCGGCTTCGGCGCCGAGGAGTTCACTGAGGTGGCCGAGATCATCGCGACCGCACTGAAGGCCGGCACGGCTACCGACGTCGAGGCCCTGCAGTCCCGCGTGGACAAGCTCGCCGCCGACTTCCCGCTCTACCCGCAGCACGAGCAGTGGTAACCCCGTCCATGGTGCAGACCGCGAAGATCCTTGACGGCAGGGCAGCCGCGTCCGCCATCAAATCCGAGCTGACTGAGCGTGTCGCGGCCCTCAAGGCCCACGGCGTCACTCCGGGCATTGCCACGGTGCTCGTGGGAGCGGACCCGGCCTCGCAGCTGTACGTGTCCATGAAGCACAAGCAGTCTGTGGAAATCGGGATGAACTCGATCCAGCGTGAGCTTCCGGCAGATGCCACCCAGGCGCAGGTCGAGGCCCTCATTGATGATCTCAATGCGGATCCCGCCTGCCACGGTTACATCGTGCAGCTGCCGCTGCCCAAGCACCTGGACACCGACGCCATCCTCGAGCGGATCGACCCCGCCAAGGATGCCGACGGCCTGCACCCGACCAACCTCGGCCGGCTTGTGCTCAACGTCAATGGCGAGATCACTTCGCCGCTGCCGTGCACGCCCCGCGGCGTCATCGAGCTCCTGGAGCGCAACGGCTACAGCCTCGCCGGCAAACACGTGGTGGTGGTGGGCCGCGGCGTTACCATCGGACGCTCAATCGGCCTCCTGCTCACCCGGCGGGCCGTCAACGCCACCGTGACCCTGACGCACACTGGCACCGAGAACCTTTCGGAGCTGCTGCGGCAGGCGGACGTCATTGTGGGTGCGGCGGGTGTCAAGCACATCGTCAAGGCTGCGGACGTGAAGCCGGGAGCGGCCCTGCTCGATGTCGGTGTCACCCGTGAAAGTGACCCTGAGACGGGCAAGAGCAAGGTCCACGGCGATATCGATCCCGCCGCTGCCGAGGTAGCTGGCTGGATTTCTCCGAACCCCGGGGGAGTTGGCCCGATGACCGTCGCGCTGCTGATGACCAACGTAGTGGAAGCCGCCGAACGCCAATTGGCAGCGAAAAGCGGCTCGGGGATCGCCTAGCACCAAGCCAGGACAGCAACCAACAAAGCCCGACGTCGGCACCTTACGCAGGTGCCGACGTCGGGCTTTGTTGTGGAAGCCGCAGCCCTACTTCAGTTGCCCGCGGATCTCGCCGCCCGGGAAGGTAGGTGTGTGGACGTTGACGTAGTAGCTGCGCGGACTGGCCTCAATGGCTGCCAGGAGTGCGGGGTCCGCTGTGGTGCAGGTGTCGACGGTCCAGCTGGTTCCGCTGCCCACAGTCAGCGGTACCACGACGGGACCGGCCACATTCCGGGGTGCCACGTGGATGTGCGCGGCGGTCGCCGGTTCGGAAAGGTTGCGAGCGGTGAGCGTGTAGCAGAGTTCTGAGCCGTCAATGGAGTAGGTGAAGAAGCCGCTGGCGCCGGTGTTGGAGCCGGTGACCTCCTGCTCGGTGTTCAACGGGATGGCCGGAGAGCCGCCGGCCTTTGCGGTGGCAGGGCCGGCGGTTCCTGCCAGGGAAAGGATAGCGGCCGCTACTGCCGCGGTCCGCAGCGCGTGACTTTTCATGATGCGTCCTCAGATAGATGGTTTTGTTCCGGCCCCTAGCGGAAATCACGCTACGCCGGGGTCCCGGTGCGTGCAATAGCTCATTGCCGGGCACGAGGGCGGTGCCGCCGTCGGCCGTTCCGGAACCAAGTGCAAGTCCTCTTTCACATTCCGGGGGGCTCCACTAGTCTGCGGAGGGTGCACAATAAAGCCATCGTGTCCTCCACCGCCCCCGCTGGCCCTCCGATGAAGCAGCAGACAGTTATCGCCGCGGAAAACCTGCGCAAGACCTACGCCGACGTGGCCGCCGTCGACGGAGTTACCTTCAGCGTTCCGGCCGGGGAGTCGTTCGGCCTGCTTGGACCGAATGGGGCGGGGAAATCCACCACCATGAAGATGATCGGCGCGGTCACGCAACGCACCTCCGGCGATCTCAGCATCATGGGACTGGACCCGGACAGCCACGGGCCGGAGGTCCGCGCGCACTTGGGCGTGGTGCCTCAGCAGGACAATTTGGATGAGGAACTGAGGGTCCGGGACAACCTCTTGGTCTACGGCCGCTATTTCGGTCTGCCCATGAGCTACCTCAAGCCGAAGGCCGACGAATTGCTGGAGTTCGCCCAGCTCACCGACAAAGCAAAATCGAAGGTCGATGCCCTGTCCGGCGGGATGAAGCGGCGCCTCACCATCGCCCGCTCCCTCATCAATGAACCGCGCATCCTCCTGCTGGATGAGCCCACCACCGGCCTCGATCCGCAGGCGCGGCACATCCTGTGGGACCGGCTGTTCCGGCTCAAAGAGCAGGGCGTGACCCTGATCCTCACTACGCACTATATGGATGAAGCGGAGCAACTGTGCGACCGGCTCATCGTGGTGGACAAGGGCAGGATCATGGCCGAAGGATCGCCGGCGCAGCTGATCCGGGAGCACTCCACCCGCGAGGTGCTGGAGCTGCGGTT
The DNA here is from genome assembly GCF_037203985.1 of Pseudarthrobacter sp. CCNWLW217. Classification (NCBI taxonomy): domain Bacteria; kingdom Bacillati; phylum Actinomycetota; class Actinomycetes; order Micrococcales; family Micrococcaceae; genus Pseudarthrobacter; species Pseudarthrobacter sp. CCNWLW217. The sequence continues at coordinate 187,606 of NZ_JBBCBT010000005.1, read as the reverse complement.
TGGGTCGGAGCGCAATGGCACTATTGGCGGGGAACTGCAGGGGATCGGCGAACGCCTCGAAGCGCTTCCGGACCGGGTGCTCATTTACGCGAACGACGGCGAGGCTGCCCTTGAGCAGGTTTCTTCCCGTGGACTGCGGCCGCTGACATCCCTGGTGCGGCGGTCTTCGCTGGAGGACGTCTTCCTGCGCCTGACCGGCAGGAGCCTCGTTGACTGACGATGCTGCCCTGACCGCCATGGCCCCACGTGCCCATCCGCCCGAGGTATCCGCCGCCCGGGCACGCAGGTGGGGTGCCTTCTACTATGCGGAGCAGGTCCTCCGGGTCATGAAGGGCTACGGCTGGTCCATCCTGATGTATAGCGTGGGGCAGCCGGTGGCCTACCTTTTTGCGATGGGTGTGGGGCTTGCCACCCTGGTGGACGCCGACGATGCAGCCGCCTTCGGCGGAGTCAGCTACCTGGCGTTCATAGCCCCGGCGCTGCTTGTGTCCGCCGCCGTCATGACCGCTGCCAACGAGTTCACCTTCCCCGTGATGGACGGGTTCAAATGGCGCCGGATTTATTACGGCCCGCACGCCTCCCCGTTGACACCGGAGCAGATCGCCGCCGGTCAGATCATCGCCGTTACCCTGAGGCTGCTGCTGCAGTCCGCCATCTACTTCGCCGCCGTGGCATTGTTCGGTGCCTCGCCCTCCGGCTGGGGCTGGGCGGGAATCGTCGTAGCGACTCTGGCCGGACTGTCCTTTGGCCTGCCGCTCATGGCGTATTCGGCATCCATCAAGGAGGACAAAGGGCAGTTCGCCTTGGTGATGCGGTTCATCGTCATGCCGCTGTTCCTCTTCTCCGGAACGTTCTTCCCGCTTGATACGCTGCCGTGGGCCGTCCGGTGGATTGGCTGGATCTCACCCATCTGGCACGGCACCGAACTGGGCAGGGTCTTCAGCTACGGGTACGAGGAACCGCCGGTTCTCACCATGGTCCATATCGTGGTGCTGGTGGTACTCGCAGCGGTGGGCTGGGTCCTTACCAGACGCCAGTTCGTCCAAAGGCTGGGGCAATGAGCATCGTCACCGGCGGCCACAGCGTGGCGGACGCGGCCCGAAACAGGACCTTCGGACCGCTGTATTCACGCAACGCCAAAGCCGTCATTTCGCGCGGGCTGATGGCCACTAAGAGCACCAACTGGCTGGTCATGCTGTCCGGGTTCTTTGAGCCGGTACTGTTCCTGATCTCCATGGGTGTCGGGCTGGGTGCCATTGTGGGTTCAGTGCAGGGACCCGATGGGACCGAGATCAGCTACGCGGCCTACATCGCACCGGCACTGCTGGCCGTCTCCGCCATGAACGGCGCCGTGTACGACTCCACCTGGAACGTCTTTTTCAAGATGAACTTCGCAAAGCTCTACCAAGGCATGCTTTACACGTCATTGGGGCCCTTGGACGTTGCCTTGGGCGAGATCTTCCTGGCCTTGTTGCGCGGCCTGTTGTATGCCACCGGGTTCACAGCCGTGATGGGCCTGATGGGACTGATCACCACTCCCTGGGCCATCCTGATGATTCCGGCCTCAGTGCTGATCGCCTTCGGATTCGCCAGCATGGGGATGGGCATCACCAGTTTCCTGAAGACCTTTCAGCAGATGGACTGGATCAACTTCATCATGCTGCCGATGTTCCTGTTCAGCGCTACGTTCTACCCGCTCAGCGTCTACCCCCAGTACATCCAGTGGCTCATCCAGGCCATGCCCCTTTGGCATGGGGTGGAACTGCTGCGCCAGATCAGCGTCGGAACCTTCACTCCGGCCACCGTCATCCATATCGGCTATTACGTAGCGATGACGGCGCTGGGGATGCTGCTCACCACGGTCCGCCTCCGCAAGCTGTTCCTGAAGTAGGCCTTCCCAACTAGGTAGCAGCAGATGTCGTTATGAGCGCTCAAAACGACATCTGCTGCTACCTAGTTGGGGTGGTGTTCGCCGGGGGTGGAAGGTACCGTAGCCCGCCGCAGCGTTTGAGACAATGTAGGAATGCGATCTCTGGGTAACCCTCACTCTGCGTCCAAACCAGCCAAGGGCGGCTTCTCCATGCTCCGGATCAGTGGGCCGGGAATGATGATTTTTGTCGTCGCCTTTGTGGTCGCGGTCATCTTCGCAGCCAATCAGAACGACGTCGTGGGTTGGGTTGTGGCCATTATCGCCGCCTTCTGGCTCGCATTGGCAGCCTTTGTGGTCTTCAGCATCCAGAAAGCCGCCAAGAAGGCCGGCGCCAAGCTGACGGAAGCCCAGAATGCCTTTAACACTGCAGCTGGCCGCGCGCCGTCGTCGTCCTCTGCGGACCATGGCGGCACCCGCGTGGTCTACGAGCGCTCCGAAGCGGACGAAGTCCGCGACCTCAAGCTTGACCACTCCTTCAAGATCGTCCAGGTTCAGGTCCGGGTGGTGGAGCAGGAGCGCGCCAAGGGTGAGGCCGCCGACCAGGACACCATCCGCCGCGCGCTGGAGACCATCGAAATCACCGCCACAAATGCCCGGGACATGATCCGATCCTCGGGCGGCACGGAGGACCCGGTCACCGGAACGGTCATCGACTAGAGTGGAGCGGGTGAGCTCGGCATTGAAGAAGGACCACCTTCGCATCGCATCAGTCAACGTTAACGGCCTCCGCGCTGCCTTTAGGAATGGCATGGCGGCGTGGCTGGAGCCCCGCGAGGTGGACATCCTTTGCCTCCAGGAAGTCCGGGCCCCTGACGCGATCGTTCGGGAGCTCCTCGGCGATGGCTGGCACATCCTGCACGCTGAAGCCGAAGCCAAGGGCCGGGCCGGCGTCGCAATCGCCTCCCGCGAAGAGCCGCTGGAGACCCGCAACGGCATCGGGGACGACTACTTCGCCACCGCCGGCCGGTGGGTGGAAGCAGATTTCAGGCTGACCGATACTGCCGGGGAACCGGTGCAGCTGACCGTTGCCAGTGCCTACGTGCACTCCGGTGAAGCCGGAACCCCCAAGCAGGCGGACAAGTACCGTTTCCTGGACGCCATGAGCACGCGCCTGCCGGAACTGACCAAGCACAGCGACCACGCCCTGGTGGTGGGTGACCTGAACGTCGGCCATACGGAACTGGACATCCGTAACTGGAAGGGCAATGTGAAAAAGGCCGGCTTCCTGCCTGAGGAACGCGCGTACTTTGACCGGTTCTTCGGCGAGGACATCGGCTGGAAGGATGTCCACCGGGGCCTGGCCGGCAGTGTGGACGGCCCTTACACGTGGTGGTCGCAGCGGGGTCAGGCCTTTGACAATGACACTGGCTGGCGGATCGACTACCACCTGGCCACCCCGGAACTGGCTGCAGCCGCATTCTCCGCAGTCGTTGACAGGGCGCCGTCATGGGACACCCGTTTCTCTGACCATGCACCGCTGGTAGTGGACTACCGGCTCTAGATTTAAGGCCACAACGAATGACCACCTCTTCAACAGTCACCGGCCCCGCCGCGTCGCCGGCAGCTGACGCCGTGACCGCCCACGCGCAAGCTGACCTGCCCGCCACCGGTGTGCGGCACCGCATCCTGTCCGGCATGCAGCCGTCGGCAGATTCGCTGCACCTCGGCAATTATCTCGGCGCCCTCGTTAACTGGGTCCGGATGCAGGACGAATACGACGCCGTCTTCTTCATCCCGGACCTGCATGCGATCACCGTCCCCCAGGATCCCGCGGAGCTTGCACGGCGTACGCGGATCACTGCGGCCCAATACATCGCCGGCGGCGTGGACGTCCACAAGTGCACCCTGTTCGTCCAGTCACAGGTGCCGGAACACGCACAGCTCGCGTGGGTCCTGAACTGCATTACCGGCTTCGGTGAAGCGTCCCGGATGACCCAGTTCAAGGACAAGGCGCAGAAACAGGGCACTGATTTCGCCAGTGTTGGCCTCTTTACCTACCCCATCCTGCAAGCGGCCGACATCCTCCTGTACCAGCCGGAGGGCGTCCCGGTAGGGGAGGACCAGCGCCAGCATGTGGAGCTGAGCCGTGACCTCGCCACACGCTTCAACTCGCGCTTCGGGGAAACGTTCACGGTGCCGCAGCCCTTCATCCAGAAGGAGTCCGCGAAAATTTACGACCTGCAGAACCCCACGGCGAAGATGTCCAAATCGGCCGAATCGCCGGCCGGCCTGATCAACCTCCTCGACGAGCCCAAGATCACGGCCAAGCGCATCAAATCCGCGGTCACGGACACGGAAACGGAGATCCGCTTCGACCGCGAAACCAAGCCTGGCGTCTCCAACCTGCTCACCATCTTCTCCGGGGTGACCGGCCAGAGCGTGGAGCAGCTGGTGGAGAGCTACCAGGGAAAGATGTATGGACACCTCAAAGTGGACCTGGCGGAAGCAGTCGTGGGCCACCTGACCCCCATCCGGGACCGCGCCAACGAGCTCCTGTCGGACCCTGCCGAGCTGGACCGGCTCCTGGCCCATGGCGCGGACAAGGCCCGGGAGATCGCGTCCGTTACCCTCAGCGACGTCTATGCCAAGGTGGGATTCCTTCCCTATGGCGGCGCACCGGGAGTCCGCTAACCCGATGTCGGTCTCAAGCAATGTCAGTGAAGGAATGAGCGTAGGCGTCATTCTGGGATTCCCCCCTGCCATCGCGAAAGAACTTCAACGGTGGCGCGCTTCGTTCGGTGATCCCATGGCGGCGGTGATCCCTGCCCACATCACACTGATCACCACCACGCCCACCCAGGACTGGGAGGCTACGCGGGAGCACGTCCGCGAGGTGGCGCGGAGGCAGGAACCGTTCATGGTGACCATAGCGGGCACCGGCACTTTCCGGCCTGTGTCCCCGGTGGTGTACATCAACGTGGAGGACGGATTCGAGTCCTGCGTGGAGCTGCACGAGAAACTCCAGACCGGACCGCTCCAGCGTGACCTGCCGTTCTCGTACCATCCCCACGTGACGATCGCCCACGACGTCGCTCCCGAAAGCCTCGACGAAGCTGAAACGGTCCTGAAGGACTATAGGGCGACGTTCCCTGTGGTTAGCATGGGACTTTACGAGCACGATGCTGACGGCATCTGGCAGCTACGGGAAGAGCTGGACTTTGGGACCGAAACTGACAACGACGCCGGGGCCTGGGCCGCGGACGCAGCCGCCAACTCCGGGGGACCCGCCTCTTCCCACTGAACGCTCGCGCCTGAGGCTTGCCGTCATCCAGAAACGGATGGAATGGGGCAAAGCCAAGAGGTCCGACGGCGGCCCGGTGGCCAGTGCTGTGGCTATGTTCCAGTGGCTTCTGGCGCGGCTTAACGCTTTCCGGCCAATGCGCGCCTGGCAGCACTACAACCTCCAGCACGGCCCGCTGATGAGCGCCGGCATCGGCTTCCGGATGTTCTTCTCCATCACCGGCCTGTTGGCCACTGGCTTTTCGATCGCCGGGCTGGTGCTGCGGGGCCAGCCGGCCCTCCTGGACACGATTATCGCCAGCGTGGCCCAGAGTGCTCCGGGACTGCTTAAAGTGGACGGCGGGGAAGGCCTTGTGGATCCCCGGGACCTGTTGAACCCCGACGGCCTTGGCTGGACCGCGGTGATTGCGGCAGTGGTCACGGTGGTGACGTCGCTGGGCTGGATCGCTGCCCTGCGGGACGGACTCCGCGGCGTATTGCAGCTCCCGCCCCTGAAGGTCAACCCCATTGTCCTCAAACTGCGCGACGCCGGGACCCTCCTCCTCTTGGGTGTCGCCTTGGTCATCAGCGCCGGAGCTTCGCTTGTGTTTGGGACCGCGGCAGGTTGGGTCACGGATTTCCTGCAGTTGGAAGACGCCGTGGCGGGGCCGCTCACTACGGTGATCAAGATCGGCGTTCCGCTGACACTGAACTGGGTTACCGCGGTGATCATGTTCCGCCTTGCCGGAGGACTCAAGCTGTCCAAGCGGGCACTACTGGAGGGCACTATCCTGGCCGGAGTCGGGACGGCCGCGCTGCAGGTCTTCAGCACCGAACTGCTGGCCGGTGCCGGCCGCAATCCCATCCTGGCGCCGTTTGCCATCATTATCGGCCTGCTGATCTGGTTCAACCTGGTCAGTCAGGTCTACCTCGTATGCGCCAGCTGGTCCGCCATCCGCGACGTGGACCTGCGGAGCGTTCCCTCGGAGCACGAGAAAGCCGGGTGGGGCTCGCGCCACGTGCAACCCGGCAAGGTGCCCGTGGTGGGGCGTGCCAAGGACAGGCCGGGCGCTACTTCCCGGCGTCCAGGTACTGGTCGGCCCAGGCAGAAATAATCCTCGCCGCCCGCGCTGCCTGACCCTTGCCGGTGAGCAGGTGGTCGCTGCCCTCGAGGGAGACGAAGTTCCGGGGGTGGCGGGCGGTTTGGAAAATGGAGCTGGCATTCTCGATGCCCACCGTGTTGTCCGTGGGGGAGTGGAGCACCATCAGCGGCTTGTGCAACTGGCGGATGCAGTCCGTGAGGTCGGCGTTTTCCAGGTCCTCCACAAAGTGCTTGCGGATCTCCACGCGCTTCCCACCGAGGTCCACTTCGGCACTGCCCTCGCTGAGGATCTTATCCAGGGCAGCGTCGAAGACGTGCGCCACGTGCTTGGGTGAGAAGGGGGCGCCTACTGTTGCAACGGCGTCGAGCTCTGGAATCTGGCGGGCGGCAGACAGTACGGCGGCCCCGCCGAAGGAGTGGCCTACCAGCAGCGAGATGGCCTTGCCCTCTTCCCGCATGAATTCGGCAGCCTTGACGGTGTCGGCCACCTTATGGCTGAAGGAACCCTCCGACCAGTGGCCGGCGGATTCGCCCAGGCCCAGGTTGTCGAAGCGGAGCATGCCGATGCCTGTGTCAGCCAGGGCCTTGCACATCCGTGAAGCGGACGGGCTATCCTTGCCCAGCGTGAAGCCGTGGGAGAACACGCCCCAGCCGCGCACTGGACCCTCCGGGACGTCGATGATGCCCGACAGGAGTTCCCCGGTGGAACCTGCGAAGCTGACTTTTTCGGAGCGGGACATGGCGTGCCCTTTCGTTATGGCCGTCGTGTGTTAAAACAGACGACGGCGCCATTAACACTTTCAGTGCATGACGCCGTCGTTCGGTAAGACGTGAACTAGATCTTGCGGGAGAGGATTGCCTGCTTGACCTCGGCGATGGCCTGGGTCACCTGGATGCCGCGGGGGCACGCTTCGGAGCAGTTGAAGGTGGTGCGGCAACGCCACACGCCTTCCTTGTCGTTCAGGATCTCCAGGCGCATGTCGCCGGCATCATCACGTGAATCGAAGATGAAGCGGTGGGCGTTCACGATGGCGGCCGGGCCGAAGTACTGCCCGTCCGTCCAGAACACGGGGCACGAGGACGTGCACGCAGCGCAGAGGATGCACTTGGTGGTGTCGTCGAAGCGCTCACGGTCCTCGGCGGACTGCAGCCGTTCCTTGGTGGGCTCGTGGCCCTTGTTGATGAGGAAGGGCATGACTTCACGGAACGACTGGAAGAACGGCTCCATGTCCACGATCAGGTCCTTCTCGACCGGCAGGCCCTTGATCGGCTCAACCGTGATGGGCTTGGACGTGTCCAGGTCCTTCAGGAGTGTCTTGCAGGCGAGGCGGTTGCGGCCGTTGATGCGCATGGCATCGGAGCCGCAGACGCCGTGGGCGCAGGAGCGGCGGAACGAAACGCTGCCGTCGATCTCCCACTTGACCTTGTGCAGGGCATCCAGCACGCGGTCGGTGCCGTACATGGTCACCTTGAAGTCGTCCCATGTGGCGTCCTCGGACACCTCGGGGTTGTAACGGCGCACGCGGAGCGTGACATCGAATGTGGGGATCTCGCCGCCGCCTCCGATGTGGGCGGGCAGTTCGATCTTTGAGGCTGGCTCAGCAAGTTCGGCGGACATCTTAGTACTTCCTCACCATCGGCTCGTAGCGGGTAAAGACAACCGGTTTGGTGGCCAGGCGGATGCCGGCAATTGCTTCTGCAGAGCCGTCGGCCGGGGCGTGGTCGTCCTTGTACGCCATGGAGTGCTTCATGAATTTTTCGTCGTCACGGTCCGGGAAATCCTCGCGGAAGTGTCCACCGCGGGATTCCTCACGATGCAGGGCTGCCACGGTCATGACCTTGGCCAACTCCAGCAGGAAGCCGAGTTCAACGGCTTCCAGAAGGTCCAGGTTGAAGCGCTTGCCCTTGTCCTGGACGCTGATGTTCTTGTAGCGGGCCTCGAAGGACTCGATGTCCCGAAGGACCTGGTTCAGCGTGTCGGCCGTACGGAACACCTGCATGTTGGCGTCCATGGTGTCCTGGAGTTCCTTGCGGATCACGGCCACCTTCTCGTCGCCGTTGCCGTTCCGGGCAATGTCCAGCAGTTCGATGGTGTAAGCCTCGGGATCCTCCGGGAGGTCCACGAAGTCGGCCGTCTTGGCGTATTCAGCCGCCGCAATGCCGGCGCGCTTGCCGAACACGTTGATGTCCAGGAGGGAGTTGGTGCCGAGGCGGTTGGAGCCGTGGACGGAAACGCATGCCACTTCACCGGCGGCGTACAGGCCCGGCACCACGGTGTCATTGTCCTGCAGGACCTCGGTGGTGATGTTCGTGGGGATGCCGCCCATGGCGTAGTGGGCCGTCGGGAACACCGGGACAGGCTCCGTGTAAGGCTCCACGCCCAGATAGGTCCGTGCAAATTCAGTGATGTCCGGGAGTTTGGCATCGATGTGCGCAGGCTCCAGGTGGGTCAGGTCCAGGAGGACGTAGTCCTTGTTCGGACCACAGCCGCGGCCTTCACGGACTTCGTTGGCCATGGAGCGGGCCACGATGTCACGGGGTGCGAGGTCCTTGATGGTGGGGGCGTAGCGCTCCATGAAGCGCTCACCCTCGGAGTTACGAAGGATGGCACCTTCACCGCGGGCTGCCTCGGAAAGCAGGATGCCCAGGCCGGCGAGGCCTGTCGGGTGGAACTGGAAGAACTCCATGTCCTCCAGGGGGATGCCGCGGCGGAACGCGATGCCCATGCCGTCGCCGGTCAGGGTGTGGGCGTTGGAGGTGGTCTTGAAGACTTTGCCAGCACCGCCGGAGGCGAACACCACGGACTTGGCCTGGAATACGTGCAGTTCACCGGAGGCGAGGTCATAGGATACGACGCCGGCAACACGCTTCTGCTTGTACGGCGTGCCGTCCTCGCGGACCGCGTCCTCTTCGACCGTCAGGAGATCCAGGACGTAGTACTCGTTGTAGAACTCCACATTGTGCTTGACGCAGTTTTGGTAGAGAGTCTGCAGGATCATGTGGCCCGTGCGGTCTGCGGCGTAGCAGGCGCGGCGGACCGGTGCCTTGCCGTGGTCGCGGGTGTGGCCGCCGAAGCGGCGCTGGTCGATGCGGCCTTCAGGCGTGCGGTTGAACGGCAGGCCCATTTTCTCAAGGTCCAGCACGGCGTCGATGGCTTCCTTCGCCATGACTTCGGCGGCGTCCTGGTCAACCAGGTAGTCGCCGCCCTTAATGGTGTCGAAGGTGTGCCACTCCCAGTTGTCTTCCTCGACGTTGGCAAGTGCCGCGCACATGCCACCCTGCGCCGCACCGGTGTGCGAGCGGGTGGGGTAGAGCTTGGTCAGTACTGCTGTGCGGGCGCGCTGACCGGATTCGATCGCGGCGCGCATGCCAGCGCCACCGGCACCGACGATGACGACGTCGTACTTATGGACCTGCATACCAGACGCTCTTTCTCTCAAAATTCTGTGTAAAACAACGGGCAGGCGTTGCCTGCTCCGCAAAACGCGGCCCGCGGTTAATCGCGGGCTCCAGATGGTCGCTACGCAGCGGGGCAGAAACCACCCGGCAGCGGCACGCCGTTGACGTCCAACGGGCACGGGTTGAAGGTGAAGATCACCAAGGTGCCGAGGATGATGATGACGGCGGTGGCAGCATAGAGCACTGCCTTGAGCCAGAAGCGGCTGGAGTCCTTCTCGGCGTAGTCGTTAATAATGGTGCGGACGCCGTTGGTGCCGTGCAGCATGGCGAGCCACAGCATGGCCAGGTCCCAGAACTGCCAGAACGGATCGGCCCATTTGCCGGCCACGAAACCGAAGTCGATGGCGTGGATGCCTTCGCCCACGAGCAGGTTCACAAAGAGGTGCCCGAAAATCAGGACAACCAGGACCACGCCTGAGAGCCGCATGAACAGCCAAGCGGCCATCTCGAAGTTCCCCCTCGATGCGCCGCTGCGGCGGTACTGCGGGGCGATCTTGCCGCTGCGCGGACTCTGGATCTGAGTTGCAGTCATGGCTTAGTGACCTCCGAGGGCGAGGGAAAGGTGGCGGATGGAGAAGCCGACCATAACGACTACCCAAAGGGCCAGGACCGTCCACAGCATTTGGCGCTGGTACTTCGCGCCCTTCTTCCAGAAATCGACGGCGATGATCCGCAGGCCGTTAAAGGCGTGGAAGACAATCGCGGCGACAAGGCCCGTTTCACCCAGGGCCATCAGGGGATTCTTGTAGGCACCGATCACAGCCGTGTAGGCCTCGGGGGACACACGCACCAATGAGGTGTCCAGCACATGGACCAACAAGAAGAAAAAGATCACAACACCGGTAATACGGTGTCCTACCCAGGACCACATGCCTTCACGGCCGCGGTACAAGGTGCCAGCTGGTTTTGTCGGCACTGATTAAACCTCCCTGCAACACAGCGGCGCTGGCATGAGATCCACGCGGGGGGAACGCCTGCTGCGAGAGCACTCGTAGCTCAGGCCTAAATCTAGGCTTCGCTCACAGCTTATTCAATTTAGGAACTCCTTGGTGACTCCTGCTGCCGCGGTTTTGCGCCTGTTTTGAGACGAACGCCACATGATCGGGCGGTTCGGGGCGTGCCAGCTGCCCTTTGGGGAGGCCTCCGCGGGCGGGTCCGCTAAAGTAAGCGGTGATGAGTACAAACAAAGTGACAAGCCCGGCTTCACCCCTTAACCGCTTTATTGCGGTGATTCCGGCAGGCGGAGTGGGGACCCGTCTATGGCCCCTGTCACGCGCAGCAGCTCCCAAGTTCCTCCACGACCTCACGGGGTCTGGCAGCACTTTGCTTCGTGCCACGTACGACCGACTAGAGCCCTTGGCGGGCCGGCGGGTCCTCGTGGTCACGGGCACGGCACACCGTGCGGCCGTCTGCCGCCAGTTGCCCGAGGTCCAGGACGCCGACCTCGTGCTCGAAAGCGAGCCGAAGGATTCCGGCGCAGCCATCGGCCTCGCCGCTGCCATCCTGCACGAACGGGACCCGGATACCATCATGGGTTCCTTTGCCGCAGACCAGGTGATCAGCCCGGACCACCTTTTCCAGGAAGCCGTCCGGGAGGCCATCCATACGGCAGCCGCGGGAAAGATCGTGACGATCGGCATTAAGCCGACCCACCCGTCCACCGGTTTCGGCTACATCCGGGCCGGGCAGGAACTCCACATCGAAGGAGCCCCCAGTGCCCAGGCGGTGGTGGAGTTCGTGGAGAAGCCGGACGAGGACGTTGCCCAGCAGTATGTGGACAGCGGCGAGTACGTCTGGAATGCGGGTATGTTCGTGGCTCCCGTTGCCCTGATGCTTAAGCACCTTGAAGCCAACCAACCGGAACTCTTCAAGGGCCTGCAGGAGATTGCCCAGGCGTGGGACACTCCCGAACGGGATGCAGTCACGGCACGGGTCTGGCCCACACTGCCCAAGATCGCCATTGACTACGCGGTGGCCGAACCTGCTGCCGCTGCAGGCGACGTCGCAGTGGTCCCCGGCACTTTCGGCTGGGACGACGTCGGAGACTTCGCATCGGTGGGCCGGCTCAACAGCGCCCGTGAGGTGGATGACGTCACGGTTATTGGCGAGGGAGCCCGCGTCTTCACCGAGAACGCCAGCGGCGTGGTGGTCTCTGACACGAAGCGCGTCATTGCCCTTATCGGCATCAAGGACGTTGTCATCGTTGACACCGGGGACGCCCTTCTGGTGACCACCAAGCAGCACGCCCAGCGGGTCAAGGGTGCTGTTGATGCGCTGAAGGCAAGCGGCGACACCGACGTCCTGTAGTTCAATGGTCCGAGTCGCTCCGGGACGAGTAATCCGTAACGCGCCGCCTGTGATGCCGCTATTCCGTGGACGCTCGCTAGAGTAAATCTGTGCGCAATTACACTACTGAAGCTGAGCCCACCGCGTTGGTGGGGCCATGGCTGGAGCCGCTCCTTCCGGAACTGATCGATTTCCGCCGGGACCTTCACGCGCACCCTGAGCTGTCGTTCAAGGAATTCCGAACCACTGACAGGCTCGTGGAACGGCTTGAGGCTGCCGGCCTGCAACCCAAGCGGCTTGACGGAACCGGGCTGACGGTGGACGTCGGTGAGGGCCCCATTGCCACTGCCCTGCGCGGTGATATCGATGCCCTCCCCATCATCGAAGAGACAGGCCTGCCGTTCGCGTCCAAGAACCACGGCGTGACCCATGCCTGCGGCCATGATGTCCACACCACCACCATGCTGGGCATCGCCTTGGTGCTTGACCGGATGCACCAGGAAGCGCCGCTGGGTGGCACTGTCCGTATTATCTTCCAGCCCGCAGAAGAGACCATGCCCGGCGGTGCGCATTCGTGCATCGAGCAAGGCGTCCTGGACGGCGTCCCGCGGATCCTTGCGCTGCACTGTGACCCGCGTATCGACGTCGGCAAGATCGGAACGCGCATCGGCGCCATCACCTCGGCGTCGGACACCATTCGGATTGAGCTGTCAGGCCGGGGTGGCCACACCTCCCGCCCGCACCTGACCGAAGACCTCGTGTTTGCCCTGTCGCAGATAGCCGTGAACGTTCCGGCCGTGTTGTCCCGCCGCGTGGATGTCCGCAGCGGGGTGTCCGTGGTCTGGGGGCAGATCTCCGCCGGGTCCGCTCCCAACGCCATTCCGGGCAGCGGATACATGGCCGGCACCATGCGCTGCCTGGACCGGGACGCTTGGCACAGCGCCGGGGAACTCCTGGATGAGGTGGTCCACCAAGTGGCCGCGCCGTATGGCGTGGACGTGCGGCTGGAGCACACCAGGGGAGTCCCGCCAGTAGTTAACTCCGAGCACGAAACCGCCCTCATCGAAGCTGCTGCTCGCGCTGAAATCGGCGAAGGCGCGGTAGTGCTGACCCCGCAGTCCATGGGCGGGGAGGACTTCGCCTGGTTCCTGGCAGAACTGCCCGGCGCCATGATGCGGCTTGGCACTAAGACTCCCGGCGGCGAAGAGTACGATCTCCACCGCGGCGATTACATCCTGGACGAGCGGGCCCTCGGCTTCGGCATCCAGGTCCTGACCGCCGCCGCCCTGAGGACCATCCGCGACCTCCGGGCCGTCTGACTCCCTGGCGCGAACTGGCAGCTAACGCCCTTAATTCCACAATTTGGGCGCATTACCTGCGAGTTCGCGCCTTTTCCAATCCGGTAAGTTGTGCACAATTGAATTGTGCACTATCGTTTAGGTCATGACTGAAGCTCCCCGCCTCGACCGCCAGGTGTGCTTTGCCCTCTACGCCGCCTCCCGTGCGGCAACCGCCGTGTACCGGCCCATCCTTGAAGACCTCGGCCTGACCTACCCGCAGTATCTGGTGATGCTGGTCCTGTGGGAATCCGATGCGAAGGGAGTCAAGGAATTGGGGGAGGAGCTGGGGCTCGACTCGGGCACACTGTCGCCGCTGCTCAAGCGCCTGGAAGCGCTGGGCTTCGTGGAGCGGCGCCGATCCGGCGAAGACGAACGCCGTGTAGCCATCCACCTGACCACAGCCGGGCGGGCGCTCAGCAGCAAGGCCAGCGGGATTCCCCAGCATCTTGCCGATGCTGCCGGACTTTCGGACCAAGAACTCGAACAGCTCCGCGCCACTCTCGGCAGGCTCACGGAAGCACTCCACCGCTCGCACTGACCACCACTTTTTCCGCCATCCATATCCAACAGGACGGACACACATGAAGACTCTCTACACGGCCGAGGCCCTGGCTTCCGGCGAAGGCCGGGACGGAAACGCACGCACCAAGGACGGGAAGCTGGATGTCAGCCTGGCGAGCCCCGTGGAACTGGGCGGAGACGGCTTGGGCACCAATCCGGAGCAGCTTTTCGCCGCCGGCTACGCTGCGTGCTTCCATTCGGCACTCCGCCTCGTAGGGCGCAAGGAGCGTGCTGATCTCACCGATTCGGCGGTGGCTGCCAAGATCCACTTCGGGGCACTGGAGGACGGCGTTGGTTATGGCCTCGCCGCGGAACTGGAAATTGCTGTCCCTGCCGTTGACCTCGCCACGGCCGAAAGCCTGGTAGCCAAAGCGCACCAGATCTGCCCCTACTCCAACGCCACCCGCGGAAACATGACGGTGGACATCAAAATCCTGGAGTTCGCAGCATGAGCACAACAACTGCACTACCCACATCCACCCGTGAAATCCACCTGGCATCGCGCCCCGCCGGACGCCCCGTTCCGGAGAACTTCCGCTTGGCCGAGGCGCCGCTGCCGGCGCTCAAGGAGGGCCAAATCCTGGTCCGGAACCTCTACATTTCGGTGGATCCCTACATGCGCGGACGCATGAATGACGTCAAGTCCTACTCCGCGCCTTTCGCACTGGATGCGGCGCTCGACGGCGGTGCCGTTGGTGAGGTCATCGCGTCCAGGGCCGAGGGACGGAAGGTGGGTGACGCCGTCGTCCATCAGCTGGGCTGGCGCGAGTACGCTGTCCTGGACGCAGACAAAACATCTGTTGCCCGCACCGACCTCGCGCCGGCGTCGGCGTTCCTCGGGGCCCTGGGCATGACCGGCCTGACGGCGTATGCCGGACTCCTTAAGGTGGCGGACTTCAAAGCCGGGGATGCCGTGTTCGTTTCCGGTGCCGCTGGTGCTGTGGGGTCGCTCGTGGGTCAGATTGCCAAGGCGATGGGCGCTTCCCGGGTCATCGGCAGTGCGGGAACCCCCGAAAAGGTTGCACGGCTCCTGGAGCTGGGCTTCGATGCTGCGTTCAACTACCACGACGGGCCCGTGCGGGAGCAGCTCGAAATGGCCGCCGGAACTGCAGGCATCGACGTGTATTTCGATAACGTGGGCGGTGAGCACCTGGAGGCAGCGCTGGCGGTCCTGAATGTCGGCGGCCGCGTGGCCATGTGCGGCGCCATCGCCCAGTACAACTCCACCGAGCCCACACCGGCTCCGCGCAACCTCATGCTCGCCATCGGCAAGCAGCTCACCTTGCGCGGGTTCCTGGTGGGCGGACAGCGCCAGCACGGACCGGAGTTCTTCGAGAAGATGTCGGCCTGGCTGGCGGACGGTTCGGTCCGCTACGACGAGACGGTGGTGGACGGACTGGAGAACGCTCCGCGGGCCTTCATGGACCTCCTGGACGGCGCGAACACCGGGAAGATGCTGGTTCGCCTCTAGCGCCGTCCTCCAGGACAGACGAACACTTGTGGCCCCGTTTCGACGGGGCCACAAGTGTTTCATCCGCCCCATATATGCGTGGTACCTACTGCTTGGTAACAAAATCTCAACAATCTTCGGGATCGGCCCGGGATGTGTTACCGGTAGTGGCGCAGGCCACTAAAGTAGCTTTCATCAGAGCGCTTCGGCGCAGTGCTGCGGACCGTCAGTGAAAACAGAATTTCAGGGTTGAAACAGACACTCATTGAATTCCCGTCGTAGCGCATCTCTCTTCATCCTGGAGGAATCTTGAAGACATCACTGCGTGCACACCTCAAACGCGGTTCAGTCGCAGGCGTGGCCACTGTGGGTGCTACCGCACTCCTCTTGACCGGCTGCGGTGCGCCTCCCGAAGCCGGCAGCCCCACCGCGACGGCCAGTGACTACACCGGCTGCATCGTCTCGGACTCCGGCGGATTCGATGACCAGTCGTTCAACCAGTCCTCGTACGAGGGCTTGAAGAAGGCACAAGCCGATCTGGGCATCAAGATCAACCAGGTCGAGTCCAAGACCAATAACGACTTCGAGCCGAACCTGCGGGCGATGGTTGCAGCCAACTGCGACCTCACCTTGACGGTCGGATTCCTGCTCGGCGATGCCACCAAGGCCCAGGCCGCGGCCAACCCGAACAGCCACTTCGCCATCATCGACTTCGGCTACGACCCGCCCATCAGCAACGTCAAGCCGATCATCTACGACACCGCCCAGGCAGCGTTCCTGTCCGGTTACTTGGCCGCAGGAACCACCAAGACCGGAAGCGTAGCCACTTTCGGGGGCCGGAAGATCCCCACCGTGACCATCTTTATGGACGGCTTTGCCGATGGCGTGAAGTACTACAACGAAAAGAAGGGCGCGGACGTCAAGGTCCTTGGCTGGGACAAAGCCACCCAGGACGGCAGCTTCACCGGCGACTTCGAAAAGCAGGACAAGGGCAAGCAGCTCACCCAGAACTTCCTGGACCAGGGAGCTGACATCGTTATGCCTGTCGCCGGTCCGGTGGGCAAGGGTGCGGGCGCGGCTCTCATGGAGGCGAAGGCTGCGGGCAAGGACGTCAAGCTTATCTGGGTTGACTCCGACGGCTTCCTGACCGCACCGGAATACAAGGACATCATGCTTTCCTCGGTCATGAAGCTGATGGGCGACGCCGTTGAAACCGTGGTTAAGGACGACAAGGACGGTAAGTTCACCAACACCCCCTATGTTGGCACCTTGGCGAACGACGGCGTCCAGCTGGCACCTTTCCACAACTTCGACGCCGAGGTCCCGGCTGAGCTGAAGTCCGAGCTGGACCAGCTCAAGAAGGACATCATCGACGGCAAGCTGAAGGTCGAGTCGGCGGCAAGCCCCAAGGCTTAGCCACCTTCACTGAGCGCCACCCCCGGATGGTCATCGACTGGCCGGGCGGTGGCGCTTTTTGTTGGAGTTCGCTGGTCCGCGAGACCGCCCACGCAGGACTGCACGCACTAGGCTGGTGCTGCAGCCACATATCCCGTCCGGTGGGGATTCACCGGACGCTTCGAGATTGGTCAGAGTTTTGAAACTTGAACTCAGAGGGATCACCAAACGTTTCGGCTCCCTGCTCGCCAACGATCACATCGACGTGGTGGTTGAACCCGGACAGATCCATTGTCTGCTGGGCGAGAACGGGGCCGGCAAGTCCACCCTGATGAATGTGCTGTACGGGCTCTACGAGCCCACCGAGGGCGAAATCCTCATTGACGACAAACCAGTTTCCTTCCGCGGCCCCGGCGACGCCATGGCTGCCGGCATCGGCATGGTGCACCAGCACTTTATGCTCGTTCCTGTCTTCACGGTTGCCGAGAATGTAGCCCTTGGCGCGGAATCCACCAAGGCGGGCGGCTTCCTTAACCTGGACGACACCCGGCGCAAGATCAGGGAGATCTCGGACCGCTACGGATTCGACGTCGACCCCGATGCCCTGGTGGAGGACCTCCCGGTGGGCGTGCAGCAGCGCGTGGAAATCATCAAGGCGCTCGTCCGCGACGCCAGGGTCCTCATCCTCGACGAACCGACGGCGGTGCTGACGCCACAGGACACCGATGAGCTGCTGGACATCATGCGCCAGCTCAAAAGCAGCGGAACCTCGATTGTCTTCATCTCGCACAAACTCCGTGAGGTCAAGGCGGTGTCCGACACCATCACCGTGATCCGGCGCGGCAAAGTTGTGGGCAGCGCTGACCCTGCGGCCCCCACGGCGGAATTGGCATCGATGATGGTCGGCCGGGCTGTCAGCCTCACCCTGGACAAGGCTCCCGCCAAGCCCCAGGAGAAGACCTTCCAGGTCAAGGACCTCACCGTCATTGCCCCGAGTGGCCAACACGTAGTAGACGGCATCAGCTTCGACATCGCCCGTGGCGAGATCCTGGCGCTGGCAGGGGTCCAGGGAAACGGGCAGACGGAACTGACCGAGGCCATCCTTGGCCTGCAAGATCGGGTTCACGGCTCGATCATGCTCGACGGTGAAGAACTCCTGGGCCGCAGCGTCAAAGATGTCCTCAACTCCGGCGTCGGTTTTGTTCCGGAGGACCGCTCGGTGGACGGCCTGATCGGAACGTTCTCCATCGCAGAGAACCTCGTCCTGGACCGTTACGACCAGCCCCCGTTCGCCAAGGGGATCAGCATGAGCCCGGCGAAAGTCCTGGAGAATGCGAAGACGCGGATTGGCGAGTTCGATGTCCGCACCGAGTCAGGGTCCCTGGCTGCAGGGACCCTGTCCGGAGGCAACCAGCAAAAAGTAGTCATGGCCAGGGAACTCTCCCGGCCTTTGCGATTGTTTATCGCCTCCCAACCCACACGCGGTGTTGATGTTGGTTCGATCGAGTTCCTGCACAAACGGATCGTTGCCGAACGCGACCACGGAACGCCTGTGCTGATCGTGTCCACGGAGCTGGACGAGGTCATGGAACTCGCCGACCGGATTGCGGTCGTTTATAAGGGCAAGCTCGTGGGCATAGTCCCTTCGGGCACAGGCAGGGACGTCCTCGGCCTCATGATGGCCGGGATATCGCCGGAGGACGCTACACCAACGGACACTGCGCTCGCAGGGAAGCTGCCCGCAGAAAACGGGCGCCGGGAAACAGGCACCACTGAGACCCCACCAACCTCCACCGCCAGCGCCGAAGGAGGCGACCATGTCTGAGAAGCACCCCCGCAAACACGCGGCTGACCGGCCTGCTGAGAAACCCCTTGAGGAAAGTCCCGCTGCCGAGGAAACTGCCGCGGTTGTCGCCCTGGATACTGCCGGGGGAGCCATGGAACCTTCGGCGGTTCCGGCCACGGCGCAGAGCGGCAAGCTGCCTGGCGGTCCCGAGACACTGGCCCGGCGGATCTTCACCGGCAGCGGCATGGTTTCCCTGCTGGCTGTGCTGCTTGCCCTCGTCATCGGCGGCCTGCTGATAGCAAGCACCGATGAGCGGGTGGGCGCGACCTCCACGTACCTGTTTGCCCGCCCCACGGATTTCCTCTCCGCTGTCTGGACCGCGGCCACTGGCTCCTATGTCGCCCTGTTCCAGGGGGCGATCTTCAACCCCATGGCTTCCAGCGTGGCTGTCCAGTTTGCCCCGCTGATGGAGACCCTCACCATTGCGACGCCCTTGATCACCGCTGGCCTGGGTGTAGCCCTGGCATTCCGCGCGGGCCTCTTTAACATCGGTGCCCAAGGCCAGATCGTCATGGCAGGCATCCTTGCCGCGTGGGTTGGCTTCGCGCTGCACCTCCCGGTGGGACTGCACCTGCTGCTGGTCCTCGTAGCCGGCATCGTGGGCGGCTCACTGTGGGGCGGGCTGGTGGGGCTCCTCAAGGCCCGGACAGGCGCCCACGAGGTCATCGTGACCATCATGTTCAACTATGTGGCGCTGTACTTCCTGGGATATCTGCTGAACACGCCGGCCTTCCAGCGACCGGGCGAATCCAACCCCATCTCGCCCATCTTGGACGCCACCGCGGTATACCCCCAAATCCTCGGCTCACAGTACCGGCTGCACCTGGGCTTCATCCTGGCCATCGCCGCAACCATCCTGGTCTGGTGGCTCCTCAACCGTTCCACGGTCGGCTTTGAATTCCGGGCCGTGGGGGCAAACCCCAAGGCGGCCCAGACAGCCGGCATCAACGTGTCGCGCTCCACCATCCTGGTGATGGCAATCGCGGGAGCCCTGGCCGGCATGTCAGGGGTCGCCCAGGTGGCAGGCACGGAAAAGGTCCTGACCGACGGGGTGGCTGCCACTTACGGCTTCGACGCGATCACCGTTGCGCTGCTGGGACGTTCGACGCCGTGGGGCACCTTCGCGGCGGGCTTGCTGTTCGGCGCCTTCCGCGCCGGCGCCGTGCAGATGCAGATCCAGACCGGAACCCCCATCGACATCGTCCTGGTGGTCCAGTCCCTGATCGTCCTCTTCATCGCGGCCCCGCCGCTGGTGCGGGCCGTCTTCGGGCTGAATCCACGGCGCAGGAAGCCGGCTAAAGCCGGCAGGTCCCAGCAGGCGGCAACCACCGGAGGCGCAGCATGAGCACAACAGCAACCTCGCCCCTGCCAGGAAAACGCGAGCCTGGAACCCCGCAGGCCGCCAACCGGTCCCAGAGAGTCTCGGCCAAGCCAGTGACATGGAAGACCCCCGTGATGCTGGCGCTCCTGGCACTCGTCGCCTTTGTCTTCTTTGGCCTCATGGGACCCAACCAGACTGCCGAGTTTGGCATTTCCACCGGCAGTGACTTCTTCCAGCTACCGGCCCTCGAAGTGCCCGCGTTCCTTGGCGGCTTGGTGCTTTCGGTGATCCTGCTGGGGCTCGCGGCGTATGCGGTCTTCCTCAAAACGAAGGACCAGGCAGCACCGGCCTGGCTGCCCATCACCTTCACCGTACTCTTCGTGGCAGCCTTCCTGATCTGGGTGGTGGGCGGAGCCCGTACGCCCAGCATTTCGCTTGCGGGCCTGATCGCCGGATCCGTCACCCTTGCAGTACCGCTGGTGTTCGGATCCTTGTCGGGGGTCCTGTGCGAACGCGTCGGCGTGGTCAACATAGCCATCGAAGGGCAACTCCTCGGCGGTGCGTTCACGGCCGCCATGGTGGCGACGATGACCAGGAACCCCTTCCTGGGCCTACTGGCCGCAGCAGTGGCGGGTGCCGTCGTCTCCATGGTCCTGGCGCTCTTCAGCATCAAGTACCTGGTCAACCAGATCATTGTGGGTGTTGTCCTCAACGTCCTGGTGTCCGGCCTCACCGGTTTCCTGTTCAGTACCGTCATGCAGGCCAACAAGGCCCAGTTCAATTCGCCCGTGGGCCTGGACAACATCGAAATTCCGGTGCTGTCCGGTATCCCGATCATTGGGCCCATCCTGTTCAAGCAGACGCTGGTGGGCTACCTGATGTACGTCGCGGTCATCGTCGTCTGGCTTGGCCTCTTCAAGACCAAATGGGGGCTAAGGGTCCGTGCCGTGGGCGAACACCCGCAGGCGGCGGACACCCTGGGCATCAAGGTCAACGCCACGCGTTTCTGGAACGTCACCATCGGCGGCGCCATCGCAGGCATCGGCGGATCGTTCTTCACCCTGGTGGCGATCGACAGCTTCACTAAGGAGATCTCCGGCGGTCGCGGATTCATCGCCCTGGCCGCGTTGATCTTTGGCCGGTGGAACCCCATTGGAGCTTTCTTTGCCGCCCTGCTGTTCGGCTTCGCGGACAACCTCCAGAGCATCGTGACTATTATCGGGACCCCCGTGCCCAGCCAGTTCATGGCCATGCTGCCCTACCTGGTGACCGTCTTCGCCGTCGCCGGACTGGTGGGACGTTCCAGGCCGCCGGCGGCCAGCGGCATCCCGTACGTCAAGGGTTGACGGCCATGGAGACCCCTGCGAAGGGCACGAACCCCGTTGACTGGCCGGCGCTTGAAGCGGCCGCAGTAGCCGCCATGCACAACGCCTACGCGCCGTACTCGAAGTTCCATGTCGGGGCCGCGGCCCTTACCGACGACGGACGCATCGTCAGCGGCTGCAACGTGGAGAATGCCAGCTACGGACTGTCACTCTGCGCCGAATGCGCGCTGGTCGGCAACCTGCACATGACGGGAGGCGGTTTGCTTCGCGCCTTCTATTGCGTGGATGCCTCCGGCCACGTGCTGATGCCGTGTGGCCGCTGCCGCCAGTTGCTCTATGAGTTCCGCGCTCCCGGCATGGAGCTGATGACCACCCAAGGCATCAAGACGATGGACCAGGTGCTGCCCGATGCATTTGGCCCCCAAAACCTGGAGGATTGGACGTGACCCAAAGAACTGACGCGTTCGACGCCGTCGACATCATCCGCACCAAACGGGATAAAGGCGTACTGAGTCCCGAGCAGATCGACTGGACGATCGACGCCTACACCCGCGGTGCAATAGCCGACGAACAGATGGCGGCACTGAACATGGCCATCCTGCTGAACGGCATGAACCGGGCGGAGATATCCCGCTGGACCGCTGCCATGATTGCCTCGGGGGAGCGGATGGACTTCTCCGGCCTGCGGCGGCCCGACGGCGGTGTGAAGGCTACGTCCGACAAGCACTCCACCGGCGGCGTGGGCGACAAGATCACCCTCCCGCTGGCGCCGCTCGTAGCCGTTTTTGGCGTGGCGGTACCACAGCTGTCCGGCCGCGGCCTGGGCCACACTGGCGGCACGCTGGACAAACTGGAGTCGATTCCCGGCTGGCGGGCAGACCTGAGTAACGACGAGATGATGTCCCAGCTCCAGGACGTAGGCGCCGTGATTTGCGCCGCAGGTGCCGGGCTGGCGCCTGCGGACAAGAAGCTCTACGCCCTCCGGGACGTCACGGGCACCGTCGAAGCCATCCCGCTGATCGCCTCCTCGATCATGAGCAAGAAGATTGCCGAAGGCACGGGCTCGCTGGTCCTCGACGTCAAGGTGGGAAGCGGCGCGTTTATGAAGGACGAGGCCCAAGCCCGGGAACTGGCAGAGACCATGGTGGCCCTCGGGAAGGATGCCGGCGTCAATACCGTGGCGCTGCTCACCAACATGGGCACGCCCCTGGGCCTCACCGCCGGCAACGCCATCGAGGTGGAGGAATCCGTGGAGGTGCTGGCCGGCGGCGGGCCGGAAGACGTCGTCGAACTCACAGTCCGGCTGGCGGAGGAGATGCTGGCTTGCGCCGGCGTCCACGACGCCGACCCCCGGGCCGCGCTGAAGGATGGCCGGGCCATGGACGTCTGGGACCGCATGGTCCAGGCCCAAGGAGGGGATCCCCGGGCCAAGCTGCCGGTGGCCAAGGAATCGGAAGTCATCTACGCACCCGCGGACGGCGTGCTCGTTGAACTCGACGCACTGTCGGTGGGTGTTGCGGCCTGGCGCCTTGGCGCCGGACGTGCCCGCAAGGAGGACCTCGTCCAGGCCGGTGCCGGCGTCCGGATGCATGCCAAGCCGGGAGCCGTGGTGCGCGCAGGCGAACCGCTGATGACGCTGCTCACGGACACTCCGGAGAAGTTCGCGCGCGCCAAGGAAGCACTGGAGCACGCGGTGGTGATCGCTCCGGAGGGTTCCCGTCCGGCCCAACAGCTCATCATCGACCGAATAGCATAGGGACAATGCAGGCCATCAATGATTTCATCCTCGCCGCCGCCGGGCAGCCCTGGGTGCTGTTCCTCGTTCTGGCCTGCTGCGTCATTGATGGTTTCTTTCCCCCGATACCCAGTGAATCCGTAGTGGTGGGACTGGCAGCAGTGGCCGCCACCGCGGATGTCCCCAACCCCTGGCTGCTGATGCTGGTTGCAGGCCTCGGCGCCTTCTCGGGCGACAACATCGCCTACGCCATCGGGCGGAGGGTCGGGACACACCGCTGGTCCTGGATGCGCGGACCCCGCATGCAAAGCGCCTTCCGCTGGGCAGGTGGGGAACTGCGGAAACGGCCTGCGTCGCTGATCCTGGTAGCCCGGTTCGTGCCGATCGGCCGCGTGGCAGTGAACCTCACCGCCGGCGTGACGCACTATCCGCGGCTGCGGTTCATCAGCCTGACCGTACTCTCGGCTACCCTGTGGGCCAGTTATTCGGTGGGCATCGGGCTGTTCTTCGGGCAGTGGTTCGAGGATAACCACCTGCTGGGCGCCGTCATCGCCATCGTCTGTGCCGTAGCACTCGGCATCGTTGTAGACCTCGTCATCAACCGCATCCGCGGGAGGGTGCCGGTGGTGGAACGGATGAAGGACCCCGAAGCCTCGGCCGACGGCGGGACTCCACCCAAGGACTGACGCGGCACCTTGCCGATATCAGCCCGCAGGACGACGACGGAACGGCCCGCCTGCCGCTAGGTTTGGAAGCGTACTTCCACGGCCGGGACGTAGCGAACGACGCCCTGGCCGTGGGACACTGAAGAGCGATTTCCGTCACTTTTGGCTGCGTCATTTTTTCGTCTAGGAGCAAGACCCGCGTGGAGTTTATCAATGAGGCCGTGCTCCATGCAGCGGGCCAGTGGTGGATTTACCCAGTTCTGCTGGTTTTCTTTTTTGTGGACGGCTTCGCGATGGTGGTCCCCAGTGAGACCCTCATCGTTGCGTTGGCAGCTTTTTCCCGCCACGGTGGGGAGCCCAACCTGTGGATCCTGGGCGTCACCGCACTGATCGGTGCCATCGCGGGGGACAACATGGCTTTCCTCCTGGGCCGCAGGATCGGCCTGGACCGCTGGAAATGGATGCGCCGCCCGAAGGTTCAGAAGGCTTTCGGCTGGGCGAGGTATGAACTCGAAAAGCGCGGGGCGGTCCTCATCTTCACGGCCCGGTACATCCCCTGGGGCCGTGTAGCCGTGAACTATGTGGCCGGGAGCACCGGTTTTGGGCACCGCCGGTTCTTCCTGCTGGATGCCTTCGCCTGCGTTACGTGGGTGGGCTATTCGATCGGCATCGGCCTCCTTGCCAGTTCGTTCCCGTGGCTCCACCACAACCCGCTGCTGAGTGCAGGCATTGCCGTGGTGTTCGCGATCGTCCTGGGCATCGTGATCGACCACGCCCTGCGCTGGTGGCACAAGCACCTTGCCCGCAACGACGCCGAAGTCGTGGATGAATGGCTCGACGGCGGACCGGACGGGGCGCAACCCCTGCCTGCAGGGTCTGCCCCGATCCTGGCCTCCTCGTCCGGGGACCCTGAGCCTGGCACCCAGTAGCGGCTGGCGTTGCGCGTCCGCCGACCCTAAGGTTGGTACGTGACTGAGCCCATTGTTGACGCTGCCCCTGCCATCGATTTCGACCTGAAGAGCCTGCCCAAGGTTTCCCTTCACGATCACCTGGACGGCGGCCTCCGCCCCGCCACCATCATCGAGCTCGCCGAGGCCGTTGGCCACACGCTTCCCTCCGATGACCCTGTGGCACTGGGCCAATGGTTCCGTGAGTCCGCCGACTCCGGCTCGCTGGTCCGCTACCTGGAGACGTTCGACCACACGGTGGCGGTGATGCAGACCAAGGAAGGCCTGTTCCGCGTCGCCAAGGAGTTCGTTGAAGACTTGGCCGACGACGGCGTGGTCTACGGCGAGGTCCGTTGGGCTCCCGAACAGCATCTTCAGAAGGGCCTATCCCTGGACGAAGCGGTAGAGGCTGTGCAGGAAGGCCTCGAAGCGGGCGTCGACGCCGTGGCCGAAACCGGCCGGGAGATCCAGGTTGGCCAGCTGATCACGGCAATGCGGCACGCGGACCGTGGCCAGGAAATTGCCGAACTCGCTGTGCGCCACCGCAATAAGGGAGCGGTCGGCTTCGACATCGCCGGCGCCGAGGACGGCTTCCTGCCTTCCCGTTTCAAGGACGCGTTCACCTACCTGGCAGAGCACAACTTCCCCGCGACGGTGCACGCCGGCGAGGCCGCCGGACTGGAGAGCATCCAGTCCGCCCTGGTCGATGGCCGGGCTCTGCGCCTTGGCCACGGCGTCCGCATCGCTGAGGACATCATGGTGGAGTTCGACGACGAAGATGACGCTGAGAGCGATGAGGACAGCATCGGCCTGGTCACCCTGGGTGACCTCTCCAGCTGGATCCGGGACCGCGGCATCGCCCTGGAGATCTGCCCCTCCTCCAACCTCCAGACGGGGGCGATTGCCGGCTTCGGCGACGGCATCGAGAGCCACCCGCTGGACATGCTCTACCAGCTCGGGTTCAACGTGACCATCAACACCGACAACCGGCTGATGAGCGGCGTCACCCTGACTGACGAGTTCGAGCTCCTGGTGGAAACCTTCGACTACGACCTCGACGACCTCCTCGAGCTCACCCTCAACGCGGCGGAGGCGTCCTTCCTGCCCCTTGAGGAGAAGGAAGCGCTAGTGGAGTACATCAACGACGCCTACGCAAACCTTGGCTGACCAGACCCCCGTTGAACGGCTGCTGATTGTCATAGCCCAGCTGCGGGAACACTGCCCGTGGATGGGCGCGCTCACCCACAGGTCCCTGGTGGAGTACCTCCTGGAGGAGTCGTTCGAGGTCGCCGAGACCATCGAGACCGGCGCAGACGACTCCGAACTCCAGGGCGAGCTCGGCGATGTGCTGCTCCAGGTGGTGCTGCACGCCCGGCTCGCCCAGGAGCGGGGAAGCTTTACGTTCGACGACGTTGCCCGCGGGCTGACGGCCAAAATGGTCCGGCGCAACCCGCACGTATTCCGGCCCGACGGCTCCCTGCAGGACAGCTTTCCGGCAACTGTCGAGGAGATTGTGCAGAAATGGGATGCCGTCAAGAGGGCTGAACGGCCAGAACGCAAGGACCCCTTCGAGGGTATTCCGCACGCGCTGCCGGCCTTGGCCAAGGCGCAGAAGGCGCTGGACCGGGCAGCCCGATCCGGGTCTCCACATGCTCGATCCCCGGAAGTCGAAACCCCCTCCGTGCAAACAGAAGAGGAGCTGGGCGAGTTGCTGCTCGCCGTTGTCGGCTCCGCACGCAGTCAGGGATTCGACGCCGAACGTGCCCTTCGGGGCGCTGTCCGGCGCTACCAGGCCGCTTATGAGGGCAGCAACGCGCCTTCATGACGTCCGGGGGTTGGATAGGTTTCCGTAACCTCCACCACTCTCGACTACTCTTGTCCCTGACGAGGACGTCGAGTTTTCCGCTAATTTTCCGCTGTCAGACTCCCAGTTATCGCCCATAAGGAGCATATTCATGGCGCTTATCGATGCCATCCACGCCCGCGAGATCCTCGATTCCCGTGGCAACCCGACCGTAGAAGTTGAAGTCCTGCTTTCCGATGGCCAGATCGGCCGCGCGGCAGTTCCCTCCGGTGCCTCCACCGGTGAGCACGAGGCTGTTGAGCTCCGTGACGGAGACAAAGGCCGTTACCTCGGCAAGGGTGTCCAGAAGGCCGTTGACGCCGTTATCGACCAGATCGCTCCGGCCCTGACCGGCTTCGACGCCACTGACCAGCGCAGCATCGACCAGGCCATGATCGACCTGGACGGCACCGCCAACAAGGGCAAGCTGGGCGCCAACGCCATCCTCGGCGTCTCCCTCGCCGTTGCGAACGCAGCTGCAGCCTCCGCTGACCTGCCGCTGTACAAGTACCTGGGCGGTCCGAACGCCCACGTGCTGCCCGTGCCGCTGATGAACATCCTCAACGGTGGCTCACACGCCGACTCCGACGTCGACATCCAGGAATTCATGGTTGTTCCGCTGGGTGCCGAAACCTTCTCCGAGGGGCTCCGCTGGGGCGTTGAGGTCTACCACGCCCTCAAGGCCGTCCTGCAGGAAAAGGGCCTCTCCACCGGCCTCGGCGACGAGGGCGGCTTCGCACCGAACCTGCCGTCCAACCGTGCAGCGCTGGACCTGATCCAGGAAGCCATCAAGAACGCCGGCTACACCCCGGGCCAGGACATCGCCCTGGCACTGGACGTCGCCTCCTCCGAGTTCTTCACCGACGGTGCTTACCAGTTCGAAGGCAAGGCACTGTCCGCCACCGAGATGAGCGCATACTACGCCGAGCTCGTCGCCGACTACCCGTTGGTTTCCATCGAGGACCCGCTTGACGAGAACGACTGGGAAGGCTGGAAGACTCTCACCGACACCATCGGTGACAAGGTCCAGCTCGTTGGCGATGACCTCTTCGTCACCAACCCGTCCATCCTGCAGCGTGGCATCGACACCAAGACGGCTAACTCGCTGCTGGTGAAGGTCAACCAGATCGGTTCACTGACCGAGACGCTGGACGCCGTCAGCCTGGCCCAGCGCGCCGGTTACACCACCATCACCTCGCACCGCTCCGGCGAGACCGAGGACACCACCATCGCTGACATCTCGGTGGCCACCAATGCAGGCCAGATCAAGACCGGCGCTCCGGCCCGCTCCGAGCGTGTGGCCAAGTACAACCAGCTGCTGCGCATCGAAGAAGAACTCGACGACGCTGCCCGCTACGCCGGCCGCAGCGCGTTCCCGCGTTTCAAGGGCTAGTAGCCGCATAAACAACTGACCGGTGGTTATGGTTGAAAGACCATAGCCACCGGTTTTTGTTTCGCCGGGCTG
This sequence comes from Pseudarthrobacter sp. CCNWLW217, assembly GCF_037203985.1. Lineage (NCBI taxonomy): Bacteria > Bacillati > Actinomycetota > Actinomycetes > Micrococcales > Micrococcaceae > Pseudarthrobacter > Pseudarthrobacter sp. CCNWLW217. The sequence goes on along the minus strand of NZ_JBBCBT010000005.1, from coordinate 159,717 downwards.
TCCACCCGGCCTGGTTTTGTTCAGCCGCGGGTTGTCCCGCGCAGACAGTTGCTGCCGCAGCAGGCCGCACGTTTCAGGAGTGTCATGGCTACCCGCCGTCCCAAAGTTCCCAGGGCCGCCACTCGGCCGCCAGCCACCACGGAGCCAGCCAAGGAAGCCGCGGGGAAAGCTGAGGTCATCCGGGCCGATTTCGGCGGGACCAAGGACAAAGTGGCCTCTGCCAAAAGCGCCGCCCCAGCAAACAGGGACACTCAGGCGCCGGCGACGAAGACGCGGGGGAGCGGCGTCCACCTTCCTGGCAAGGGCGGAACGCGGAAGGGCGGCCCCGCCAGGGATGCGGCACACGACGACGGCCATCCGGTCCCGGCCAAGGCCTTCTCCGGGCGGATGCTCGCGCTGGCCGTGGTCATGATTGCGATCACCATCATGCTGGCGCCCACGGTGAAGATCTTCTTCGACAAAAGGGCCGAAATCGCCGCCCTGAATGCCGACATTGCGGCCAGCCAGGCACAGCAGGACACCCTCCGGCAACAGGTTTCGCGGTGGCAGGACCCCAACTACGTGAAACAACAGGCCCGCGACCGCATTAACATGGTTATGCCGGGTGAGACCGGCTACTGGGTATTCGGCAGCGACTTGCCGGCCGGTAGCAGCAGCAGCCAGTCCGCTGCTGCAGCACAAGACCCCGCCGATCTGCCGTGGGTGGATTCCCTGTGGGAGTCCATCAGGCGTGCGGCCACAGACTGAACCAATAGAGGAAGGATGGCCGCGCCAGTGGAAGAAAACACGGCAACTGCGCCGGAGAAGTCCCGCCAGCCATCAGCGCACGATCTCGAAGTGCTTAGCCGCCAGCTGGGCAGGCCCGTCCGCGATGTTGTGGAGATCCCGGCGCGCTGCGTCTGCGGGAACCCGCTCGTGGCCGCCACCGCCCCACGGCTGGGCAACGGCACACCGTTCCCCACCACTTTCTACCTGACGCATCCCGTGATCACCTCAGCGGTCTCCCGGCTGGAGGCCGCCGGACTGATGAACGACATGAATGAGCGGCTGGCTGCCGATGAGTCGCTTGCCGCTGCCTACCGGTCGGCGCACGAAGAGTACCTGGCATCCAGGGCCGCAATTGGGGAACGCTCAGGAGTGGGCGCAGTCCCGGAGATTGACGGTATCTCCGCCGGAGGCATGCCCACCCGCGTCAAATGCCTGCACGTCCTCGTGGGGCACTCGCTGGCGGCCGGTCCGGGAGTCAACCCTCTCGGTGATGAGGCCATCGCGGACATCAGCGAATGGTGGACAGCGGACCGTTGCTATTGCGACGGCGCCTGGGACACCGCGGGCGAGGCCCCGGCCAAGGACCTGAGCAGGCACGGACCCCAAGGTCTGCCCGATATCGTTGGCCGTCCCGCACCGGTCCGCCAGTCCGCCAGCACTACGGAGGCAACACCATGAGCCGCGTCGCGGCCATCGACTGCGGGACGAATTCCATCCGCTTGCTGATCGCTGACATCGACCGCAGCAACGGGGCGGTGAAACTGGCCGATGTGGTCCGCGAGATGCGCGTTGTCCGACTGGGTGAAGGCGTGGACGCCACCGGTGAGCTCGCTCCCGCAGCCCTGGAACGCACCTTCGCGGCCACAGCTGACTATGCCCGGCTGATCCGCGACCACGGCGCCGGGAAAGTCCGCTTCGTCGCCACCTCCGCCAGCCGGGACGCGCGTAACCGCCAGGTCTTTGTGGACGGAATCCGCGACCTCCTCGGAGTCGAACCCGAGGTGATCACCGGCGATGAGGAAGCGGCGCTCTCCTTCGCCGGTGCCAGCAGTGTCCTGCCCATCCTCGACGGGGCCCAGGTATTGGTGGTTGATCTTGGCGGCGGAAGCACCGAATTCGTGCTCGGCACCGCCGACGGCGTCACCGCCGCCAAATCGGTGGATATCGGCTGCGTCAGGCTGACTGAACGCCACCTGAGGGAAGACCCGCCCACTGCTGAACAGATCGCCGCCGCGGAAGCCGACGTTGATGCCGCCATTACCAAGGCGGGACTGGATGTTCCGCTGGAACGTGCCACCGCCGTCGTCGGGGTGGCCGGATCGATCACCACCATCACAGCCCACGCGATGCGCCTGCCGGAATATTCGCCGGACGCGATCCACGGCACCGAACTGCCCATCGACGACATCCGCGGGGCGGCTACCGACCTGTTGGAGATGCCCAGGGCGCAGCGTGCCGCACTGCCGTACATGCATCCGGGCCGCGTGGACGTCATCGGCGCCGGCGGCCTTGTCTGGCGGCGCATCCTGGAACGGCTTCGCGGGCTCAGCGGCGGCCGGATCGTCACGGCCACTGCCAGCGAACACGATATTCTTGACGGTATTGCCCTGAGCATCAGCTGAGCGGCAGCAGCCAGGCAGTGTCAGTCCGACGCAGCCAGCGGCCCGAGTTCATGTCACCGACCATGGGACCCCAAATGACCAGAGCAACAGCCCGGCTCCGCCGGACCGCCTCCGCTCTCCTGGCGATGACCCTGGCAGGAGCCAGCCTGGCTGCAGGACTTGCGGTTGCGCCTGCAGCGCAGGCCGACGCCGAGCGCGACAAACAATACTGGCTGGCCGAGTCCGGCATCACGAAGGCCTGGGAGGTCTCGAAGGGTTCCGGCGTGAAGGTCGCTGTGATCGACAGCGGCGTGGACGGCCAACATCCCGACCTCAAGGGAGCCGTCGCCGGGGGCTACGATGCATCGGGGGCCGGAAATCCGGACGGGCAGAAGAGCATCGGCGCCAAGCCGGAACACGGGACGCTGGTAGCCACGATGCTGGCCGGCCGCGGCCATCAGCCGGCAGGCTCCACCGCCAGTCCAAGCCCTGCCCCCTCCGGTGCCGGACCGGCCGGAATCGTGGGCGTTGCCCCTGAGGCGCAGATCCTGTCAGTGTCCACCTGGCTGGGTTCCGCCAACCCTGCCGGGAAGAGCGATCAGGACCAGATCCCCGAAGCCGTCCGCTGGGCCGTGGACAACGGCGCCAAGGTCATCAACATTTCCCTGGGCAGCACCACGCCCCAGTGGCCACAGAGCTGGGATGCGGCGTTCCTGTATGCGGAGCAGAAGGATGTCGTTATCGTGGCCGCCGCCGGAAACCGGGTGGGCGGTAACCTCCAGGTGGGTGCACCGGCAACTATTCCGGGCGTGCTAACGGTGGCCGGGCTGGACCGCAAGGGTGTGGCAAGCGTCGACTCATCCTCGCAGGGGATCAGCATCGGTGTGGCGGCCCCGGCGGAAAACCTGCTCGGGGGGATGCCCGGCGGCGGCTACGCCGAATGGGCAGGCACCTCCGGCGCGACGCCCATTGTGGCCGGAGTCGCTGCCCTGATCCGGTCGAAGTGGCCGGAGATGAGCGCAAAACAAGTCATCAACCGGATCGTCACCACCGCGAAGGACGCCGGCGCACCGGGCAAGGACCCGCTGTACGGGTTCGGCGTCCTTAACGCCGAGGCCGCGTTGAAGGATTCAGTTCCCGAAGCCGCCAGCAACCCGCTGGGCTCCATCTCGGACTGGATCCGCGTGCATCGCCGCGGCAACCTGTCAACGCCCGCGCCAGTGCCCACCACCGACGTCCCCAGCGCAGTACCCACCTTGCCCGAGGCCACAGTGCCCGCCGCAGAGGCTCCGTCGCAGCGTGACTCCGCCCTCGGCGCCGCCGTCGTTATTGGGTTCGCCGTGCTTTTTGTGGTCATCATCGCGGCAGCCGCGATCCAGCTGCGGAGGGCCGCCCGCAATCCCCGCCTGGCCCATGAAGAACCCGATACCGGGGTCCTGGACGCCGTCGATTCGGGAGGCAAGCCATAGCCGGGTAGTAGTTAGTGAAGATTTTCACAAAGTACTGTATTCTTAAACCATGGCAACCACCCCAGAGCTCCAGGACCGTCCCAGGGTACTCGTCGTCGGCGGCGGGTACGTCGGCCTGTACGTAGCACTCAAACTGCAGAAGAAGATCGCGAATGCCGGTGGCATCGTCACCCTCGTTGATCCCCTGCCCTACATGACCTACCAGCCGTTCCTTCCCGAGGTAGCAGGCGGCAACATCGAAGCCCGCCACGCCGTGGTCTCCCACCGCCAGCACCTCAAGCAGACTGAACTGATCCAGGGCCGCGTCACCTCGATCGACCACGCCAACCGCACCGCCGTTGTGGCTCCCACGGACGGCGGCGAGAACTTTGAGGTTCCCTACTTCGACGTCGTCATGGCCGCAGGTGCCATCACCCGCACCTTCCCCATCAAGGGCCTCGCGGACAAGGGCATCGGCCTGAAGACCATCGAAGAGGCTGTGGCCCTTCGCAACAAGGTGCTGGAGCGCATTGAAGCAGCATCCACCATCACCGATCCCGCAGCACGCGCCAAGGCACTGACCTTCGTGGTGGTGGGCGGCGGCTTTGCCGGTATCGAGTGCATCACCGAGATGGAAGACCTCGCCCGCGCGGCGGTCAGGAACAACCCCCGCATCAAGCAGGAGGAAATCCGCTTCGTCCTGGTCGAGGCCATGGGACGCATCATGCCCGAGGTAACGGCCAAGCAGGCCGAATGGGTTGTGGAGCACCTCCGCAGCCGCGGCATCGAGGTCCTGCTGAACACCTCCCTGGACAATGCCGAGGGCTCCATCAAGCTCATCAACCTCCCGGACAAGACGCCGGCGCAGGACTTCGAAGCAGACACCCTGGTCTGGACTGCCGGCGTGCAGGCCAACCCGATGGTGCGCTCCACCGACTTCCCGCTCGAGCCGCGCGGCCGCGTCCGCACCCTTCCTGACCTACGCATCGGTGGGGACGAGGGAATCGTCGAGAACGCCTGGGCCGCCGGCGACATCGCAGCCGTACCGGACCTCACGGGCAGTGGCCTGCCGGACGGTACGTGCGTTCCGAACGCCCAGCACGCCCTTCGCCAGGCCAAGCGACTCGCGAAGAACCTGTGGGCTTCCCGCTGGGACAAGCCGCTGAAGGACTACAAGCACAAGAACCTCGGTGCCGTGGCCGGCTTCGGCGAATGGAAGGGTGTTGCGAACATCAACCTCGTCGGCAGCATCGGCCTCAAGGGCGGCCTGGCCTGGCTCGCCCACCGTGGATACCACGGCATGGCAATGCCCACGTTCGAGCGCAAGTTCCGGGTGATCTTCAACTGGATCATCAGCTTCTTCGCGGGCCGCGACACCACGCAGCTGATCGACCTCGACAACCCCCGTGGCGCCTTCGTCGCAGCGGCCACACCGGCCCCCAAGCCAGCCGCAGCCCCTGCTGCGCCTGCTGGTTCGCCGGCTGACGCGCCGCTGCCCGGTGCCCCAGGATCCGCGGAGAAGACCAAGGTCGACCCCCAGAAACCAGTCACTGCTGACGCCAAGTAGCTCGCGCGTCCCGGGCCACACGGTCCAACGCCCGACGGCGGCTGTCCCCAGCGAGGGGATGGCCGCCGTTTGCGTTGGTGGGCACTCCCGGAGTGCCCTGGCCGTCCGGACGGTCCGTCCTCATAGACTGGGCACCATGACTGGTGAAATGAACCTCCAGACCCTGCTGGCCTCCCTTCACCCGGTGGTACGCCAGGGGGAGTATGTCTACGTCCTGTGGCCCCACGGCAGGCCACTCGCCGCCGGAATCGAAGCCGCGGTGCGTGAGGCTGAAGGACTCACAGTGGTCCTTCCCCGGGAAGAGGCGGACCGCCTGGGCCTGGCCTATGACTTCGTGGCGGCGTGGATCACCCTGGAGGTGCATTCAGAGCTTGAGGCAGTGGGCCTGACTGCCGCCGTCGGAAAGGCACTGACCGAGGCGCGGATCAGCTGCAACGTGCTCGCCGGGTTCCATCATGACCACCTGCTGGTACCGGTCGCCGACGCGGCCCGTGCTCTCGAAGTCGTGGCCGAGCTGTCTGCAGAGAGCCGCCACCAGCCCAGACCGGAGCTTGTGCTGCGCAACGAAACGGAGGCTGACCGGGCCGCGATCCTGGCATTGACGGCAGAGGCCTTCGCCGTCTCGCCGGCCACCGGCCTGCCTGCGGAGGGAGAACCTGTTGAAGTGGAACTGCTCCGCCAGTTGTTCAAATGCGAGGAGTACCTGCCGGAATTCAGCATTGTGGGCGTCCTGGACGGTGAGGTTGTTGGCCACGTTATCAGTACGCGTGGATGGGTGGCCGGGCATGAGCTGCTGGGGCTCGGGCCGATTGGGGTGACGCCCAGGCTTCAGCGGCACGGCATTGGGAGCGCACTGATGAATGAGACCATCGCGCGGGCCAACGCTGCGGGGGAGAGCGGCATCGCGCTGCTTGGCAGCACCGACTACTACCCACGCTTCGGCTTTGTGCCGGCTACTTCCCTCGGTGTCCTGCCTCCCGAAGAGGCTTGGGCGGACAACTTCCAGCTCCTGCCGCTGGCGGTGTGGCCGGGGGGAGTTCATGGCACGTTCCGGTATGCCGCGCCCTTCGACCGGATGTGACGAGATACCATTGACCGGGCGCCCCAGTAGCCCAATTGGCAGAGGCAGCGGACTTAAAATCCGCGTGTTGCGAGTTCGAGTCTCGCCTGGGGCACAACTTCTCCCAATATCGCCGTCATTCTGCGCTGCGTAGCGTGTCTTCCTTGACCTCTGCGGACTGCCCGGTCCGGAGATTTCGCATATGCAACGACTGTTATAAGGATGTGACCTCAGTCACTTATATCCGCCTTGGATATGCACTAGCTTGAAAGTTAAATCAGGAACACCTGATCATCCGCATCAAAGGCCGTTCGCACCTTTCGATCCAGGAGATTGTCAATGATTTCACTTTCCCCGGCGGCACCCCGTATCGCAAAGCTCACAGCGCTTAGCGTCGGCGTCGCCTTTCTGGCTACAGCTTGTGGTGGTACCTCCACGCCGAGCTCGACGGAAACCACCACCGCACCTCAGGGCGCAATCTCTTGCCCGGCGGGTTCCGGTGCTGGCGCCAGCACCTCAGCCGCGGCAGCTCCCACGGGCGCTGTTCCGCCTTCCACAACCACCACGGACGCGCCGTTGAAGCTCGGCTCGCTCTTGCCCACGACCGGCAACCTGGCATACCTTGGCCCACCCGAAATCGCTGGTGTTAACCTCGGCGTTCAGGAGGTCAACGCAGCAGGCGGTGTTCTGGGTAAGCCAGTGGAAGTTATCCATCGCGACTCCGGCGACACCAAAACCGACATCGCCACGCAGTCCACTACGGCGCTGCTTGGTCAGGGAGTCAGCGCGGTTATTGGCGCAGCTTCCTCTTCTGTATCCAAGACCGTAATCGGCCAGATCACCGGGGCCGGCGTGCTCCACTTCTCCCCGGCAAACACCTCGCCGGACTTCACCACCTGGGATGACAAGGGCCTGTACTGGCGCACCGCACCCTCAGACGTTGTGCAGGGCAAGGTCCTGGGCAACTACATCGCTGCCTGTGGAGCACAGACAGTCGGAATGATCGTCCTGAACGACGCCTATGGAACAGGTCTCCAGAAGAACGTCAAGGAGGCCTTCGAAGGTGCTGGCGGCAAGGTCGTTGAAGAGCAGCTGTATAACACCGGCGACTCCCAGTTCAGCGCCCAGGTGGACAAAGTCATTGCTGCCAAGCCGGACGCTATCGCCCTGATCACCTTTGACGAGGCCAAGAGCATCATTCCATTGCTGACGGGCAAGGGGATCAAGCCAACGCAGCTGTTCCTGGTGGACGGCAACACATCCGACTACAGCAAGGACTTCCAGCCCGGCACCTTGAAGGGCGCGCAGGGCACCCAGCCCGGAACGTTCGCCAAGGCGGACTTCAAGAAGTCACTTCAGGCCATCGATCCGGCGCTGAAGGACTACAACTACGCCGGCGAGTCCTACGACGCCGTCAACCTGATTGCCCTGGCCTCGGAAGCGGCTAAGAGCACCAAGGGTGCGGACATTGCCAAGCAACTGAAGGGTGTCTCCGAGGTCGGTGAGAAGTGCAACACCTTCGCCTCGTGCGTCACGTTGCTCCGCAACGGCAAGGATATTGACTACGACGGCCAGTCGGGTCCGGTAACCTTCTCCGATGCCGGTGATCCGACCGAAGCCTACATCGGTATCTACCAGTACGATGACACGAACAAGCCGCAGCCAGTCAAGGAAGAATTCGGCAAGCTGTAAGCCGAGCCTTAACTGACGCTACAACGAAGGCCCCCGTCCACGGACGGGGGCCTTCGTTGTAGCCGGGCTGAGTCGGTCACAAAGAGGAGGGCCATCGTTCAGAAAGCTCTGAACGATGGCCCTCCGCTGTGCGGCTTTACTCCACCGTGTCGGCGAGGGTGCCCAGGTAGAGTTGGATGACCTTGGGATCCTTCATGAGCTCCCGTCCAGTGCCCGTGTAGGCATCCCTGCCCTGGTCCAGGACGTAGCCCCGGTCGCAGATCTGAAGGCATCGCCGGGCGTTCTGTTCCACCATAATGACGGAGACGCCTGCCCTGTTGATCTCATGGACCCGCAGGAACGTCTCATCCTGCTTGACGGGGGAGAGGCCGGCGGATGGCTCGTCGAGCAGCAGGACGGCCGGTTCCATCATCAGTGCCCGTCCCATGGCCACCATTTGGCGTTCACCACCGGAGAGGGACCCTGCACGCTGGGCCCGCCGCTTGCCAAGCTCCGGAAACAGGCTGACGACGAACTCAAACCGTTTGGAGAAGTCCTTGGGCCGCTGGAACATCCCCATCTGCATGTTTTCCTCGATGGTGAGGGTGGCAAAGACGTTGTTGTTCTGCGGCACGAAGCCCACGCCCTGGGTGACCAGCTTGTTGGCTTTTAGCCCTGTGATGTCCTTCCCGCGGACAACTACGTTGCCGGAATGGACTTTCACCAAGCCGAACATGGCCTTGAGCAGCGTCGACTTGCCTGCCCCGTTGGGTCCGATGATGCCGATCAGTTCGCCCTTCCGGGCTTCGATGCTGCAACCATTGAGGATGTTCACACCCGGAAGGTAACCGGCCACAAGGTCGGTTACCCTGACGACGACGTCATCCGCCGGCGCTGTCGTGGTGGAAGGGGCAGCGCTGGTGGCACTCATTCTTTGTCCTTGTCTGTGGTGCCAGCTTCTCTCAGGCCGGACTCGGGCGAAAGGGGTTCATCGGTGGCCGGAGCCTGGTGGGCTTCCGGGCTGAGGTCGGGTTGCTTAAGATCTGCATCTTTGGCCTCGGTGGTCACTGCATCAACAGCGATGATGCCAGCGTTTTCCGTACCCACAATCGATTCCTCGTCGGCTTCAAGTACTGCTTCCAGTTCCCTGATGCCTTCAGTGTCACCAAGATCGACGTCGTGGTGGGCTCCCAGGTAAGCGTCAATAACAGCAGGGTTCTTCATAACATCGGCAGGGGGACCCTCCGCCACAATCTTCCCCTCGGCCATGACAACAACCCAGTCGGCAATGTGCCTGACCATGTTCATATCGTGTTCCACGAACAACACGGTCATACCTTCAGCCTTGAGGTTCTTGATGTGGTCCAGCAGCGACTGCGTCAAAGCGGGGTTGACGCCGGCCATTGGTTCGTCCAGCATCACCAGCTTGGGCCGGACCATCAGGGCACGCGCCATTTCGAGCAGCTTGCGCTGGCCGCCTGACAGTGAAGCCGCGTAGTCATCTTTCTTGACGTCGAGCTTGAACTTCTCCAGCAGGACGTCCGCCTGGGCCGTAATTTCCTTCTCCCGGCCGCCCCAAATCCCCTTGAACAGTGCCTTCGACAGCCGTTCGCCGGGCTGGCTGGAGCCGCCAAGGCGCATGTTTTCCATAACGGTGAGCTTGCCCATGACCTTGGTGAGCTGGAAAGTGCGCACCATGCCCATGCGGGCCAGCTTGTACGAGGAGACACCCTCGATGTTTTTTCCTTCAAACTGCCATTTGCCGGAGTTGGGCGTATCGAAGCCGGTAAGGAGGTTAAAGAGGGTCGTCTTGCCTGCCCCGTTGGGGCCGATCAGCGCGGTGATTTTGTGCCGTGGGATCTCCAGGTACTGGACGTCGACGGCGTTGATGCCGCCGAAGGTTCGGGTGACGTTCTCGGCCACCACGATGGGGTCCCTCTTCTTGCAGCCCGGGGCGATGTCCCCGGCGGCAATCGGACTGGTGTCAGTCATATAGTCGATGGCTGCGCCGTTGTGTGCCGTGCTGTGTACATTTTCATTCATTGAATGTGCACCGTGACTCATGCGAATGCCAGCTCCTTCTTATTGCCAAAGACGCCCTGCGGCCTGAAGATCATCAACAGCATCAGGGCGATGCCAACAAGGATAAAGCGCAGCTGGCCCGCCTGCACTGTGGTCAGCCAGGTCACCGCGCCGGATTCAATGAGGCCGGACAGGATGCCCTGTGTCAGGGACAAGACCACCCAGAAGATCATGGCGCCGATAACGGGCCCCAGGACGGTGGCCATGCCGCCCAGCAGGAGGCATGTCCAGAGGAAAAACGTCAGCTCGGTGCCATAGTTCGCGGGCTGGACTGCGCCGCGCGGAAGTGTGAACACCATGCCGGCGAGGGCGCCGAGGACACCGCCGATGATCAGCGCCTGCATCTTGTAGGCATAGACGTTCTTGCCAAGGGAACGGACAGCGTTCTCGTCTTCCCGGATGCCCTTGAGCACACGCCCCCAGGGGCTGCGCATCAACAGCCAGATGACAAGGCAGCATACGACCACCAAGGTCCAGGCCACGACCCGGATGAAGAAGTCGCGGTTATTCATGCCCAGGTAGGACCCTTCGGGGAAAGGGTTCATGGAATAGAACCCACCCTCGAAGGCACCCAGGCCGTCTGCCGATCCTGTCACTGCATCCATCTGGTTGGTGGTTACGACGTAGCGGACAATTTCGGCTGCGGCGATAGTAACGATGGCCAAGTAGTCAGCCCGTAGCCGCAGGGTGGGTATCCCCAGCAGCAGGGCAAACAGGCAGGAACTGACGACCGCGATGAGCAGACCAACAAAGAATGGCACCCCGAAAGACAACGTCGAGATGGCAAAGCCATAGGCGCCCACTGCCATGAAGCCGGCCTGCCCGAAGTTCAGCAGGCCGGAGTAGCCGAAGTGAACGGCCAGGCCGAGGGCGGCAAGGGCATAAGCAGCCGTTGTCGGGCTGAATATTTCGCTGGCAGCGCTGGAGAAAACGAATCCGTAGTCCATGGCGGCCTCCTAACCCACACGCTCACGACGGCCCAGGATGCCCTGGGGACGAAACAAGAGGACAACAATCATGATGAACAGTGCTCCCACGAATTTCAGATCGGCGGCGAGGCCGAAGACGGTGGTCAGTTCCACGAAAATACCGACGATGAGTGACCCGATCAGGGCCCCGAATACAGTCCCGAGGCCACCCAGGGTGACGCCGGCGAAGATCAACAGCAGGATTTGCGAGCCCATGTCGAACGTCACGCCGGGCCGGTAGTACGCCCACAGGATGCCGCCAAGCGACGCCAGCATTCCGCCTGCTACCCAGACGATGCGGATCACGGAGTCGACGTCGATGCCCGATGCGGCCGCCAACGCCGGGTTATCTGCCACCGCGCGCGTGGCCTTTCCCAAGCGGGTTTTGAGCAGGATGACGCCGATCAGACCTATGACAATGGCGCTGATGACGAGGGACCACAGGTTATTGGGCGAGATGGACACAGGCCCAAGCTGGATCTCGCTCGACTGGGCGAATGGCAGTTGCTGGGTGGCACCACCGAAGTAGAACTGGATGACATAGCGGGCGGCCAACGCAAGGCCGATGCTTACGATCATCATGGGGACAAGGCCCGTCCCGCGGGCGCGCAGTGGCTTCCACAGGCCTGCGTCCTGGATAAAGCCGGACAGGCCACCGATCAAGAGCGCCAGGATCCCGGCGAGCCAGAAGGGCAAGTTCATCGCGCTGAGGCCAAACATGGCCACGGCGCCCAGGGTGACCATTTCACCGTGGGCAAAGTTCGTCAGGCCTGTAGTACCGAAAATCAGTGATAGTCCCACGGACGCCAACGCCAGCAGGAGGCCGAAGCTCAGGCCAGCCACCAGGCGGTTGAGCAGGTTCTGGGCGAAGTTCTGCTCCTGGACCACAATTCCCTCGCCAAAAGTGAAGATCACCGAGAGATTGGAAGTCTGGCTGAACGAGACGTTGCGGGGGTTCTCCTGGCCCTCGGCCAGCTTGATTCCCTCGGGAAGCGTGGACTCATCCAGCTCTATTTCATAGGTGCCTTGGACGGGCACTCCGATAGTCCACGCGCCATTGGCGCCGGATTTTGTGGTTCCGGTGAAATCTCCGCTTTTGGCAGTGATGGTGACATCTGCGATGGGTGCACGTTCGTCATCCCGAAGGAATCCGCTGATGCTGTTCTGGAATACCGTCGGTGACGGGGATGGTGTCGGTGACGGTGTAGTGGCTTGCGACGCGGGCGCGACGACGAGCAGGATTGTGACAATGGCCGCGAAGATCGCGCCCACAGCCTTGAGCAATCTGCCCCGCCGCTGGTGCAACAGGCCTCTCGGTGTGCTTTTCAAAATAGAAAACCTCCGCTTGGGGGTGGTCTCGGCTGCGCCTTTGCAACCGCTGCGAACGAAGCCGGGCAGACGATGATGCGGTACTGATATCAGCAATCGCTGCAAATCTGTGATTCTCGTCACCCGGCTTGGCCTTATGTTACAGCGCTGCAGGGGCGAAAAATGCCGCCCGAAGCGGCCTTCGGGTAGCGATCAGATAACAACTGTGTAGCAGGACCTGCCTCTATCGTTAGGCTGACTAAAGAAACTTTTGTTGATCCCCGGTATTTCTTAACATTCGGTCTGCCGTGCCGGGATTGTCGTCACCGGCTTCGGACCACGTCCCATGTCACAGTTAGGTTGCTTCCCTCAAGGGCCGGGAACTTTCGGCGGCGGTGAGGCGTGGAAATTGGTAACGTGAATCATAAGGTTCAGCACCCACCCCTTACTTGGAGGACACCAGCAATGGCACTTGGCGGAAACCCGATCTTCAACGGAAAGAATTTCCGTGAAGCGACGCAGGCGCCGCCTGTCCCGCAGGCGCCTTACGGGCAGGCACCTTACGGCCAGCAGCCCTACGGCCAGCCTTATGGACAGCAGGCGTACGGCCGCGCCCCCGGCCAGGTCATGGACGGCCAGGGCGGCTACGCTGCTCAAAACATGACCAACGAGCAGCTGCAGCAGATGTACAACCAGCCGGCCGCGGGTCCCGCGGACACTGGCCGGATGACCTACGACGACGTCATCGTCAAGACGGCCGCCTGCCTTGGAGTGCTTCTCGTCGGCGCAGCGGTGACAATGTTCGTCAGCATGGGCCTCGCGAGCATGCTGATGATCGTTGGTGCCCTCGGCGGCTTCGTTCTGGCACTCGTCAACACCTTCAAGAAGCAGCCGTCACCTGCGCTGATTCTCGCGTATGCCGGCCTCGAGGGTCTCTTCCTCGGCGGTCTCACCCGCGTACTTGACACCATGTACCCGGGCGTTGGCCTCCAGGCTGTCATCGGCACCTTGTCCGTCTTCACCGTGACGCTGCTCCTGTTCAAGAGCGGCAAGGTACGGGCCACACCCAAGGCCATGAAGTTCTTCATGATCGCCCTGGTTGGCTACGCACTGTTCTCGGTGGTCAACCTCGTCATGATGATGACCGGTCTGACGACTGAGCCCTTCGGTCTGCGCAGCGGCATCATTGGTGTCGTCATCGGCATCCTGGCCATCGGCCTGGCTGCGTTCTCCCTGGTTATGGACTTCACCAGCATCGAGGCAGGGGTCCAGAGCGGCGCTCCGCAGCGCTTCTCCTGGACGGCAGCGTTCGGCCTCACGGTCACGCTGGTCTGGCTTTACGTGGAAATCATCCGCTTGCTCGCTATCCTCCGGGGCGACGACTAGCACCCAAGCCGGCAGCCGCCGTCGTACGTTAAACCTAAAAGGAGAGGGTCCCCGCCTGGTGCATATAGCACTGGCGGGGACCCTCTCCTGTTGTGTCTCTGAGCGCCTTACGAAAGGCGCATCGCTCCGGCGGCCGGGGTGACGGTAAAGATGTCGGGAGCCTTGTGCCCGGCCTCGGAAAAGGCGCGTTCGACGGCGGCGCGCACCTGCTGCTCCACCTCTGCCGGGGTGAGGGCAATGGCGGCCCCGCCGAAACCGCCCCCGGTCATCCGGGCTCCGATAGCCCCGTTGGCGCGGGAGATGTCCACGGCCAGATCCAGTTCCGGGCAAGAGATCTCGAAATCGTCCCGCATGGAGGCGTGGCTGGCGTCCAGCAGGGCGCCGATGGAACCCGGGCCCTCGCTGGCCAGCAGCTCGACGGTCTGCAGCACCCGGTCGTTCTCGGTGACCACGTGGCGCACGCGCCGGTAGGTGACCTCGTCCAGGAGCCCGGCTGCTTCCTCAAGGTCCGCCACGCGGACGTCCCGGAGCGCTTTGACGCCCAAGACCTCAGCACCCAATTCGCAGGAGGCCCGGCGTGAGGCGTAACCGCCGTCGGCGTGGGAGTGGGAAACTTTGGTGTCGATCACCAGCATCACCAGCCCGGATTGCTCGGCTTCAAAAGGAACCAGCTGGACGCTCTGGTCGCGGCAGTCCAGAAAGACGGCGTGGCCCTTGGATCCGCGCAGGGACGCAGACTGGTCCATGATGCCCGTGGGGGCGCCCACAAAGTCGTTCTCTGCGCGCTGGGTGGCGAGGACCATCTCCTCCGGTTCCAGTCCGGCTCCCGTGATGTCGTTGAGCGCTGAGATGACTGCGCACTCGATCGCGTGCGACGAGGACAGGCCTGCGCCGAGCGGAACGTTGGAATCGAGGAGCAGGTCTAGTCCCGGGACCGCGATGCCGCGCTGCTGAAGGGCCCAGATGACACCGAGGGGATACTTCGTCCAGCCCTTGGCCGAGGCGGCTGCGATGGTGCCAAGATCGGCATTGACTACGCCCTGGTCACCGTACGTGGACAGGAGCCGGATGGCGCTGTCCGGCCGGACTGCCACGGCCACCCGGGCAGTCTTGTCGATGGCGAACGGAAGCACGAAGCCCTCGTTGTAGTCGGTGTGCTCGCCGATCAGGTTGACGCGGCCCGGCGCCTGCCAGACGCCGTCGGGAAGCCTGCCGAACTCCCGCTCAAAGCGGGCGGCAAGGTCCGCGGCAGTGGGCGGTGCCTGGGTGGTCAGCGGGTCAGGGGCGGCGCTCACGCATGTGCTCCTTCAGGTAGTGCCCCCAGAGGGACGGCGGTAGTGACTGCGGGCGAGGGGGTGGACGCCGGGACGGTAACGGCGCGGAGCCGCTCCGCCACGCTTTCGGGCGTGGTGTCGTTGATGAACGCGCCCATCGCGGCTTCGGAGCCGGCCAAGTACTTGAGTTTGTCGGCTGCCCTGCGCGGTGACGTCAACTGCAGGTGCAGGTAGCTGGCCGGCCGCAAAAGGTCGTCCAGGGGGGCTTGGTGCCAGGCGGAAATGTACGGGGTGGGCGTGGGGTAGAGGGCGTCGAGCCGTCTGAGCAGGTCCAGGTAAACATGCGCCAGCTCATCCTTTTCCTCGCCGCTCAAAGCTGCCAGGTCGGGTACCTGCCGGTGCGGTACGAGATGGATCTCCAGCGGCCAGCGGGCAGCGAAAGGCACGTAGGCGCTGAAGTTCTCGCCCTCCATCACCATCCTGCTTCCGTCCTCCCGTTCAGCCCGAAGCAGCGACCCGGTGAGGGTCTGCCGGCCGTCGGACCCATCGTAGAACTTGCGTGCCGCCGCGCCCAGGACCCCGGCCCTCGGAGTGATGTACGGGTAGGCATAGATCTGTCCGTGCGGATGGTGGAGGGTGACGCCGATGTCGGCCCCCCGGTTCTCGAACGGGAAAACCTGTTTGATTCCCGCCATCCTGCTGAGCGCCTCAGTTCGGTGCGCCCAGGCCTCCACGACTGTGCGGGCCCGCTCCTCGCCCAACCCGCTGAACGACCCCGTGTGCTCAGGGGTGAAGGACACCACCTCACAGCGTCCATACGCCGGGCCGGTGGTTCCCCATTCCGGGGCGGCCGGTATGGGACCCAGGTCCGGGCCCAGTGACGGGAAGCGGTTTTCAAACACCACCACGTCGTAGTCCGGCGCGGGGATCTCGGAGGGGTTATTCGGTGTGGTGGGGCAGATGGGGCACTGATCTGCCGGGGGCAGGTGCGTACGCGACTGCCGGTGGGCCGCAACGGCGACCCACTCGTCCGTGAGGGCATCGAACCGTACTTCGCCTGGCTCGCCCCGCTCCGGCAGCGGCCGGTGGTCCGTGGTGGTTTCCGCCGTGCGCGGCTTCGGTGTTGCGGCGTCGTCGAAATAGATCAGCTCCCGGCCGTCGGCGAGCTTCGTACTGGTGATACCTGTCATGGGGCTTTTCCTTTGGGTACTGGTGGCTGGTACTGCCGGGGATCAGGGCTGATAACGCTGGCCGGTTCCGCATGGCCGTTACGGCTGTTCGGAAGCCGTACTGTCCGAACCTCGGAAACGGCCTTTCGGAGGGCGGCAAGGGCTCCGGTGGATGCGGCGCGGATTCCGCTGTCGGTGACCAGGATGTGCACCGCGGACAAGGGGCAGATGCCAGCCAGGCCGACGACGCCGTACTTGCTTGAGTCTGCGAGGACCACCAGGCGCGAGGACGCCCTGACCATGGCGGCATTGACCTCGGCTTCGAGAAGGTTGGGCGAGGTGATCCCCGCCTGGAGATCCAGTCCGTGCGCGCCCATAAAACAGAGATCGGCGGCAATGGTGCTGACGGCCTGAACGGTCAGCGGACCAACGAGGGCCTCTGACGGTGTCCGCTCACCGCCCAGCACGAGGGTCCGGATGCCGCTGTCCTCTCCCGTTCCTTCCCGGGCAGCAAGCGAACTGGCCACCATAACCGAGTTGGTGGCAACGGTGAGATCGAAGTCCCGGGGCAGCATCCTTGCCAGCTCAAACGTTGTGGTTCCGCCCGAAATGAGCAGCGTCATGCCGGGCCGGACCAACTTGAGTGCCTCGGCCGCGATGGCTGCCTTAGCAGGCTGGGCGAATGCGGACTTGTTGGCGAACCCGGGTTCGAGCGCGCTGAAGCTGTCCGTTCGAGCGGCTCCTCCGTGGACCCGCAAGACCAGGCCGCCGGCATCGAGGGCGTCGATGTCGCGGCGGATGGTCATTTCCGAAACGTCGAAACGTGCGGCGAGGGTGGCCACCCGCACGGTTCCCTCGTTGTGAACCTCTTGGAGGATCAGATGCTGCCGTTGTGCTGCAAGCATCACATCCCCTTCCAAGATGGCCCGCTCAATGTCATCTTCATTGTCGCATATTTAGCTCAAAAAAGAATAGTTTCAAACAAAAGATAACATTTGGCGCTGTTGGGACGGCTGGCGCCATGCAATGTACGGTGGTGCCCATGACTTCACCTTCTCTGCCGGAAACCAGCGTCCCTTCCGGCTTCCGGTCCTACGCCAGCGGGCGGCAGTACGAACTCCGGCGGGGGGATGCGCTCGCAGTTGTTACAGAGCTGGCCGCAGGCCTTCGCCTCTACAGCCGGGGCGGCGTACAACTCACCGAGACTTACGGCGATGCTGAAATTTCTCCCGGTGCGGCAGGTATCACCCTGGCGCCTTGGGCGAACAGGGTGGAGGACGGCGTCTGGTACCTCGATGGCAAGAAGCAGCAACTGGACATCACCGAAGTGTCCCGGAACAACGCCAGCCACGGACTGCTGCGGAACGCCTCCTACAGCTTGGTGGACGAGTCGCAGTTCTCCGTCACCCTCGAAGCGACCGTTTTCCCCCAGCATGGATACCCGTTCCTGCTGCGCCACCGGGTGGAGTATCTGCTAGCGGAGGACCTGGGCCTTGAGGTCCGGCAGACCCTGGTCAACGACTCCAAGGCGCCGGCACCGTTTGTCCTGGGCGCCCACCCGTACCTGCGGCTCGGCGATACGGAGCTCGACGACCTGCTACTGACCGTCTCCGCCGACACCCGGCTCGTTGCCGACAAGCGGCTGATTCCGCGCAGCTCTGAACCGGTTGGTGGCGATACGGACCTCCGCTCGGGCCGGCGTGTGGGAAGCCTGGACATCGACGTCGCACTGACGGACATAACGTTCGACGGCGGCACGGCCCGCCATACTCTGTCCGCTCCGGACGGCCGCAGCGTCAGCCTGTGGCAGGACGAGGCATGCGCCTACGTCCATGTGTTCGTCACCACCGAATTTCCCGGCAGAGCGCGGGCGGTGGCCATCGAGCCAATGACGGGACCAGCCAATGCCTTCAACTCCGGGGACGGGCTCCGCTGGCTTTCGCCGGGGGACAGCTTCACCATGACCTGGGGGATCGACGCCACCCTCAACGAAGCCGGGTAGCGGTTTCCCATAAGCCCGCAGCTGGGGAAGTATTAGGCTATGACGCCAGCTGAGGACGCCAAACCGACCGACCCTTCCACCATCCCGCAACCAAGCGGGCGTGCGGACGACACTGCAGGCCGTGCTGCCCCGCCACTGCGGGTCCTGGCGGACCGTGAACTGGACCGCGACATCCCCTACGGTGTCCGCATAGCGGCGTCATGGGCTTGGCGTCTGGGACTCATCCTGTTGGTGGGAGGCGCCCTGATCTGGCTCCTCAGCCGGATTAGCTTCCTTATCATTCCCGTCATGGTGGCAGCGCTGCTGGCTGGCCTGCTCAGCCCCATCGTGGGCTGGCTCAGGAATCATCGGCTGCCCAACGGCGCCGCCGTGGCGGTCACCGTGCTGGGGTTCCTCGGTCTGATTGGCGGTTCCCTGGCGCTCGTGGGACGGCAACTTGTTGCTGGTTTCAGCGAGCTGTGGAGCGAGGCACTGGCCGGGATACAGCAAATCCAGGGCTGGCTGGCGGAAGGGCCGCTTCACTTGTCGGCGGCCCAGATCGACCAGTACCTGCAGGAGGCAACAGCCGCGCTGCAGAACAACAGCAGCAGCATCCTGAGCGGAGCCCTTTCTTTTGGAAGTACAGCAGGCCATTTTGCCGCAGGACTTGTCCTCGCGCTGTTTGTCCTGATTTTCTTCCTCCTGGAAGGTGACCGCATCTGGGCGTTCCTGGTCCGGCTGCTGCCAAAAAAGGCCCGCGCCGCCTCGTTCGGGGCAGGCCGCAAGGGCTGGGCATCCATGGTCAGCTACGCCCGCATCCAAATGTTCGTGGCTTTTGTGGACGCCGTGGGAATCGGCGTGGGTGCCGCCATTATCGGAGTCCCACTTGCGCTTCCGCTGGGCGTGCTGGTCTTCATGGGTTCCTTCATCCCCATCGTCGGCGCACTCGTCACCGGGGCTGTGGCTGTGCTGCTGGCGCTCGTGGCAAATGGTTGGGTCAACGCGCTCATCATGTTGGGGATCGTGCTGCTGGTCCAGCAGCTGGAAAGCCACATCCTGCAGCCACTCGTAATGGGAAAGGCAGTCGCGCTGCACCCGGTGGCGGTGATCCTGGCTGTGGCGGCCGGTTCATACCTTGCCGGAATTCCCGGCGCGCTGTTTTCTGTTCCCATCCTCGCTGTAGCAAACTCGGCGATTCGCTACATCGCCGGCAGAACATGGGAACATGAACAGGTGCTGGCTACCCCCGGAGGGCCGGTGATGGTTGGCTCAGGCCAGGATGACACGATTAAGGACGTCAGACTGCCTGGCTGGAAACCCAGGGACAGCAAGGAAGCTGTGACCAGCACAAACGCACACAATCCGGCAACCCAGGCAGGCACCGCAGGCCAGGGCACCGGAGCAGAATCTGCCAAAGGAGAATAGTCCGTGAACATCCTCGAAACCCTTCCCGTGTCGCTGGACGATGTCCTGGAGGCGCAGAAGCTGCTTGAGGGGATTATTGCCCGGACACCAGTGGAATCGTCGCGGGCCCTCGGCAGCATGGTGGGCGGGGACGTCTTCTTCAAGTGCGAGAACCTGCAGCGGGCAGGATCATTCAAGGTCCGGGGCGCCTATGTCCGGATGGCCCGGCTGTCGCCAGAGGAAAAAAAGCGCGGCGTTGTTGCCGCGTCCGCCGGAAACCACGCGCAGGGTGTGGCTGTTGCCGCGAAGAGCCTCGGCATCAAGGCACGCATCTACATGCCACTGGGCGTGGCCCTTCCCAAGCTGGCCGCCACCCGCAGCCATGGTGCGGAGGTGGTCCTCCACGGCCACAACGTTGACGAGGCGCTGGCTGAAGCGCAGCGCTACGCCAACGAGTCCGGAACCGTTTTTGTCCACCCCTTTGACAACGTGGACGTGGTGGCCGGCCAAGGCACCATCGGCCTCGAGATACTTGAGCAGATCCCCAATGTCGACACCATCCTGATGGGTGTTGGCGGCGGCGGCCTCCTGGCAGGGGTTGCGGTGGCCGTCAAGGCCCGTGCACGTGAGTTGGGACGGGAAATCCGCATCATCGGCGTCCAGGCGGAGAACGCGGCCGCCTACCCGCCTTCACTCGCCGCAGATGCACTGGTTCCCTTGAAGAAGGTATCCACCATGGCCGACGGCATCGCCGTGGGCCGCCCTGGCCAGCTGCCATTCAGCATCATCCGTGAGCTCGTGGACGATGTTGTTACCGTCAGCGAGGATTCCTTGGCCCGTGCGCTGATCTTCCTGCTGGAACGGGCCAAGCTGGTGGTGGAGCCCGCCGGTGCCGTGGGCGTTGCCGCACTCATGGACGGAAAGATTGAGAATCCCGGCACCACAGCGGTGATCCTGTCCGGCGGCAACATCGATCCCATGCTGATGCTCAAAGTCATCCAGCGTGGCCTGTCCGCCGCCGGGCGCTACATGACCGTGCGCATGATGCTGGATGACCGGCCGGGCTCCCTTGCCACTATTGCCCGGATCATTGCCGAGAACGATGCCAACGTGACTGGGCTGGACCACACAAGGGTGGGCGGTTCCATTAGCATGGGAGACGTGTCCATCACCGTGAATCTTGAAACCAAGGGACATGAGCACTGCGAGCAAGTGCTTGGGGCCCTCCGTGCTGAGGGCTTCCAGCCCATAGTGGTGCACTAGGCAGCCATGCTGGACGCGCTGGGGGACGGGCAGCCGCGGAGCCGGGAAACAACCGCCTCCCGCGCTAAAGGCGGGTTGCTGGTGGTGGGCGGGTTCGCCGTCGTCCTCTTTGTTATCGAGATCGTCAACATGCTCACCCTCCATTCATTGAACAGGACCTTTGGCCTGCGGCCACGGAGCTTGGACGGGCTCCTGGACATCTTCACTTTCCCACTGCTCCATGCGAGCCTGAACCACCTGCTCTCGAACGCCCTGCCTCTGATCATTTTCGGATTTCTGGTGTTCCTGTCCGGGCTCCGGGTGTTCCTGACGGCGCTGGCGTTCAGTTGGCTGGGTTCCGGGCTGACAGTGTGGCTCATCGGTAACGGCGGCGTGACCGTGGGCGCGTCCGGACTGGTCTTTGGACTCTTCGCGTTCCTGCTGGTGCGGGGCTTCTTCAATCACAGTTGGCGCCAAATCCTGCTGGCCGTCGTACTGTTCATGGCCTACGGCAGCCTCCTGCTCGGCGTGCTGCCCTTTGTGGCGGGATACATTTCCTGGCAGGCGCACCTGGGCGGTGCGGTGGGTGGAGTCGCCGCTGCCCTGCTGATGCGGCCCCGGCAAGGGACCTAGGCACCGATCACAGGCACAAAAGAGCCGGCCACCTGCTGGTGGCCGGCTCTTTCCTTCAAAAACTATTACGCGGCGTAAGGCTTGGCAGAGAGGATCTCCACCGTGATGTCCTTGCCGTTAGGCGCCGTGTAGCTCAGGGTGTCGCCCTCTTTGTGGCCAACAATTGCTGCACCCAGCGGTGACTTTTCGCTGAAGACATCAATATCGGAGTCGCCGGCGATTTCGCGGGAGCCGAGCAGGAAGGTCTCTTCGTCACCGGCGATCTTGGCAACAACGATCATGCCGGGTTCGACGATTCCGTCGTCGGCGGGAGCTTCCCCCACATGGGCATCACGCAGCAGCGCCGTGAGCTGGCGGATGCGGGCTTCGATCTTGCCCTGTTCTTCCTTGGCTGCATGGTAGCCGCCGTTTTCCTTCAGGTCACCCTCCTGGCGGGCAGCTTCAATCTTCTGGACAATTTCTGCCCGGCCAGCGCCGGAAAGGTGGTCCAGCTCTGCCTTCAGGCGGTCATAAGCTTCCTGTGTGAGCCAGGCTGCAGGCGCGCTGTTGGTGGTCGACACGGACTTCTCCTCTTCGGTCATACATGCAAAAGACCCCGCCACGGTGGCCACTTGTGGAACTCAGTAACCAGCTCAGCGGGGTAAAGGTATTGCTCCATTGTAGTCAATCCTCTGGACATAACCCAATAAGCAAGCGGCGTAGATCACATTCTGCTAATTGCCGCCGTCCGGAATCCAGCAGCTGTCCACTACTCCGGACACGGACAGTGACTCGGTCTTTACAACGATGCGCTGGGAAATGGTCCGCCCGCCGTCGGCTGTCTGGTCAGCCTCACCGGGCGGGATGTCCACCACTTTCCAACCCACCACGGCAAACTTTGAATCCAACGCTTTGACGGCACATTTCACGGCTGTCCCAGGCTCCCGGGTGACCTGGAAATCCACTTCTGCCTGGGTGGCGTCGGTGGTGCTGTAACCGATGTCCTTGAACGTCACGCTGGAGACGGCTGAGGACGTGGAAACCCAGGCCATGAAGCCGATTCCGCCCGCCAGCGCCCCCGCGCCGATGATTCGCTTCGCCATGGGGGAGAGCCCGCGCTTTTGACGGCCATAACGATTGGCTAGGCTAGTGTCTGCTGGCGCGGAAACGGCGGGCTGATCCTGGGAAGTCACCAGTCCAGTTTAGTGCGGATCCGGGCCCCGGATTTCCGGAACCAGCCAGCCTCACCCCAGTTCAAGCGGCCAGCACAACGGCTACAGAAGATGAAGGAGCCGTCCACCCATGACAGCGTCCAGCTCCACCCCGGCCACGCTCCGCCTGCTCGCCGTCCATGCCCACCCGGATGACGAGTCCAGCAAGGGCGCTGCAACCATGGCCATGTACGCGGCCTCAGGCGTGGACGTCATGGTGGCCACGTGCACGGACGGGTCAAGGGGAGATATCCAGAACCCGGCAGTGGAAGGCGAACCCCACCCGAAAAGGGACATGGCGGGGGCGCGGCGCCTTGAGATGGAGCGCGCCGCCAAGGTACTGGGCATCCGTCAACGTTGGCTGGGTTTCGTGGACTCCGGCCTCCCCGAGGGTGATCCGCTTCCGCCCCTCCCGCCTGGCTCGTTTGCCACGCAACCGTTGGAACGCGCTGCTGCGCCACTGGTGCGGCTGGTCCGGGAATTCAAGCCGCAGGTAATCATCAGCTACGACGAAAACGGCGGTTATCCCCACCCGGACCACATCATGGCGCACAAGGTGGCTGTGGAAGCCTTCGAAGCTGCCGGTGATCCTGACCGCTACCCGGACACCGGCGAGGCTTGGGTGCCCAGCAAGCTTTACTACGACCGGGCGTTCAGCCCTGAGCGGTTCCGGGCGCTGCATTTTGCCTTGGAGGAAGCTGGCCTGCAGTCTCCCTATGCCGAACGGCTCGCCGCCTGGCTGGAAACGGACGCAGAAGGCCACACTCCACCGCCTGCAGGACATCCCACCACCACGCAGATTGACTGCGGTGACTACTTCGAAGCCCGCGACGACGCCCTCCGGGCCCACAGGACGCAGGTGGACCCGCTGGGCTTCTTCTTCGCCGTCGCCCCTGAGATGCAGCGCCGCGCCTGGCCGTGGGAAGACTACTCGCTGATCCAGTCCCGGATCCCCGCGAAGCTGCCGGAGAAGGATCTTTTCGCGGGGCTAAGATAGAGGCAGCAGGCAATTTCTATGCCGCGTAGAAGAGCGCCCCGCCGTGGCTGGATCCTCAGTCCACGGCCGGACGCCTGTCAGTTTCCATAGAAGGTTTATACCGTGCACCACTTGCTCCTGGCCCTGGCCACCACTCCGTCCCCGCTGCCCACACCTTCTTTGCGTGAGGGCGTGTCGGAGGACCAAATCACCCCGGGCCTGTGGGGCTTCATCATGACTGCCTTCTTTGTGCTGGCAACCACCTTGCTCATCGTGGATATGGTGCGCCGTATCCGCCGGGTCCGCTACCGGGCGCAGGTGGAGGAGGAGCGCATGGCGGCAGCAGCAGCAGCGGACGTCGACGCTGCCGATGCCCATGACGGTACGGGTACGCCGGATTATGATGCCGAAAGTGAAGGAAACGGGACGGGCGCCGCTCCTGACCGTTCCCAGCCTCGGGATTAGGGCGGGCCGTCAGCCGAGCACGGCGATAGCGATCGCCGCAAAGTGGGCGGCAAAGGCCAGCACGGTGAGGGCGTGGAACAGTTCGTGGAAGCCGAAGTGCTCATAGCTGAAGTTGGGCTTCTTGAGGGCGTAGAAGACGGCACCGGTAATGTACAGGATGCCGCCGACGCAGATCAGGACGGCGGCCGGGACGCTGGCGGCGAAGAACTCGGGCAGGTAGAACAGCGCACCGCAGCCCAGAGCGATGTAGATCGGCACGTATAACCAGCGCGGGGCATGCGTCCATAGCAGCCGGAAAAGTACACCCAGGATGGCCCCGGTCCAGATGACCCAAAGCAGCAGCACGGCCTTCGGTCGTTCCAGGAGGGACCATGCCAGCGGCGTGTAGCTGCCCGCGATGACCAGCATGATGTTGGTGTGGTCCAGCCGCTTCAGGACAATCCTTACGCCGGGAGACCAGTTGCCGCGGTGGTAGACGGCGCTGATGCCGAAGAGCAGAACTCCGGTAGCCGCGTAGATGGCGGAGGCGATTCTCAGGTCCGCCGCAGGGGCGAGCAGTACAAGGACAACCCCTGCAATGAGGGCCAGCGGCGCCGTGACGGTGTGGATCCAGCCGCGCCACTTGGGTTTGATCATGAGCAGTTCCGCCAGCCGGACGGCGGCATCATCGACGGGACCCGAATTTCCCTCCGTCCCCTTGCCTGGCTGGCCGTTTGAAGTCTCGCTGTTCATTGCTCCAGAATAACCTACGCTCCAGTAAGTTACCCATCGGTAACATGTGGCATGTCGTCTGCATGGAGTCCCGGCTCCATCCTCCCGCCTGCGGACGGTAGCCTAGGATGTGCAAGGCGTCGTACAGCAAGGGAAGTCAGGTGAGTCTCCGCGTGGAATTGCCCGGGTTCCTCTATGGCTTCTATGAGCGCAGGCTACTTAGGGACCTCGCCGGGGACCGCATCCCGAGGCATATCGGTGTGATGGTGGATGGCAACCGGCGTTGGGCGAAACAGTTCAATGCGCCCACCAGCCAGGGCCACCAGGCAGGAGCGGATAAGATTCACGAGTTCCTCGGCTGGTGCCAGGAACTCGGTGTCAAAGTAGTCACCCTTTACATGCTTTCCACCGACAATATGAGCCGGTCCAGCGAAGAACTGGACCTGCTGATGGGGATTATCGCCAACACCCTGGACCGCCTGGATGAGGACGCGAACATCTCGGTCCATGCGATGGGCGCGCCGGAACTGCTGCCTGATTACCTCGCTGAACGGCTAAACAAACTAACAGCACGGACGCCCGTGCGTGAAAAGATCCACGTTAACGTGGCAGTGGGTTATGGCGGACGCAGGGAGATCGTGGATGCCGTCCGTGAGTTGCTCCACGATGCAGTTGCGAACGGCGCGGACATCTCGAAGCTGGCCGACAGCCTGAGCGTTGATGACATTTCGCGTTTTCTGTACACCCGCGGCCAGCCCGACCCCGACCTCGTGATCAGGACCTCCGGGGAACAGCGTTTGTCCGGGTTCCTGATGTGGCAGAGCGCCTACAGCGAGTTCTATTTCTGTGAAGCGCTATGGCCGGCCTTCCGAAAAGTGGACTTCCTCCGCGCACTTCGCGACTACGCAGGCAGGCAGCGGCGCTTCGGCACCTGACCGTTGCGGCAGCGGCGCCGTTCACGCGGAATTCACATGGCCGCAACAGGAATCGCCGACGGATGAAGCCGGAAATTACTGGCGATGGATTTACGTTGTAACCATCAGCAGGCAAAACCGCCGGCTGATCGGGGAGGCCAGTACATGGAGCGATGTTTCGCACCGGTTGTATGGGAGGCCGAGTCCGGCCTCCAGGCCGAGCCGCCTCACCAATAACAATTCCGGGCACGCCCGGGGCTGGAGTCGATGTGGCTATTTCTGAACAACTGCCCGAGGTCGTTTTTGATCAGGGACAGAAAGCTACCTCTCGCGCCACGCGAGCAACCTCAACAACCGGTGCAGCAGACGAAAAGCCTGCGGCCGGTTTTGCTGTCTCCGGAAGGGATGCCACCATCAGCAGCTTCGTCATTGACACGTCCGTCCTGCTCTCTGACCCCCGCGCACTGCTGCGTTTCGCTGAGCACGAGGTCATTGTTCCGATCGTGGTCATCAGCGAGCTGGAGGCCAAGCGGCACGATCCCGAACTCGGCTACTTTGCCCGCAAAGCCCTACGGCTGCTCGACGACCTCCGCGTCAAACACGGGGGCCTCAGCCGGCCCATCCCGATAGGCGACGACGGCGGGACGCTCATGGTGGAAATGAACCACATTTCCGCTGAGGTGCTTCCCATGGGCTTCCGCAGTGGTGACAACGACAGCAGGATCCTGGCTGTAGCCAAGAACCTCGCCAACGAAGGCCGGAACGTCACGGTGGTCTCAAAGGACCTTCCCATGCGCGTCAAAGCCTCCGCCATGGGGCTGACCGCAGACGAGTACCGCAACGAATTGGTGAAAGACTCAGGCTGGACCGGCGTCGCGGAGGTGGAGGCCAGCGAAGAGGAAATCTCCACCCTGTATGGCCACGAACCCGTCTTCATCCCCGCGGCCGCTGAAATGCCGGTCAACACCGGCATGGTGCTTCTGTCGAACAGGGGCTCGGCCCTGGGCCGCGTGGGCTCCGACAAACAGGTTCGGCTCGTCAAGGGGGACCGCGACGTCTTCGGGCTCCACGGACGCTCGGCGGAGCAGCGGCTGGCCATCGACATGCTGATGGATCCCGCCGTCGGGATTGTATCCATCGGTGGGCGCGCCGGAACCGGCAAGTCGGCGCTGGCCCTGTGCGCAGGCCTGGAAGCGGTCCTGGAACGACGAGAGCACCGGAAAGTCATTGTGTTCCGGCCTCTCTACGCGGTGGGCGGGCAGGAGCTCGGTTACTTGCCCGGCTCCGAGTCGGAAAAGATGAACCCGTGGGCGCAGGCCGTCTTTGACACCTTGGGCGCTTTGGTCAGCCAGGAAGTCGTGGAAGAGGTCATGGACCGGGGAATGCTGGAAGTCATGCCCCTGACCCACATCCGCGGTCGGTCCCTGCATGACGCCTTCGTGATCGTCGACGAGGCCCAGTCCCTGGAGAAGAACGTGCTCCTCACAGTGATGAGCCGCATCGGCCAGAACTCCAAGATTGTCCTCACCCACGACATCGCCCAGCGCGACAACCTGCGTGTTGGCCGGCACGACGGCATCGCCGCCGTCGTCGAAACCTTGAAAGGCCATCCACTGTTTGGCCACATCACGCTCACCCGCTCCGAACGCTCACCGATCGCAGCCCTGGTCACAGAACTGCTCGAAGGGGCAGAGATCTAGCCACTTACGGTAAGTGCGGGGCCGTGGTCCAGTTCATCGGGCCACGGCCCTTCTTCGGTCAGCCTTGAGTGATTTTGTTATGGTCTGCGCCGGGACCCAAGCCAATGCCTCGCAAAGTCAAAAAGGCTCACGAGACCCAATGAAAGGGCAAAAGCCAGTACTACCACCAGTATCTCTCGAACCAGATTTCTGCCAGTCCACCAGTTGTAGTTGGCGATCATCACAACGATGGTCAAGAGCGCCGCCCGTCCAATTTGCGATTTCCGTACTGTTTTGTCTGGGCCTTTCGAGTTTTCCAACATCTACCTCTTCGGGCCCAGTTGAACGATCACCCACAAAACGGCCCCGGCAAGCTCATTTTGGGCCCGTTGTGCAATGGGCTTGAGAAACGGGGGGAAAACAGAACTGATGCATCCCCCCACCAAGGCATATACCCGGCTTTGAGCGTCGGCTTTCTTGCCCTGAAGCGTGCCAAGACGGCAACAAAGGGAGCGAGGGCAATTGGAAGCGCACGGGGATGGATGTCCGTTCGAGCGCCTGCTGCCTGTAGGTCGACGGCGACGGCTTGACTGATGAAGGCGAACTGCATCTTCGGTTCAGCCGGAAAAAGCACTCGCGCCTGATCCGCCAGAGTCATGGTCGGATCTATCGCCCCGAGCTTTGTCATGGTCGGATCTATCGCCCCGAGCTTTGTTTCGACAGTTTCTGGGACGATCGCGCTGCCACTGGATGTCCCATTCGAAACTGCTAATCCGGGGCATACGCCGGTCAACAACAGGCCAATCGTCAATGTCCCGACAAGGGCAATTCTCAAAGTTCTCATTTTTCCGCTCCACTCTATGTTGGAAGGACAGGACGAGAGGCCTCTTCTCATAGCTGCTTGAGTTACCCTGAGTCCGCTCGATTCTCGAAGCCTAGAGACTCTCCTCAAGCCCGAGTGGTGTTGTAGGCCAAATTGAGTGGCCGGAACTAGGGAAGTTGAGTGTTTCAAATACTCAGAATGAGTGTTCATCTCAGCTACATAAAGTGGCCTACTTCGACATCAACGGCGTCATTGAAACCCTGAAAGGCCATTTACAGTTCGGCCACATCACCCTCACCCGCTCCGAACGCTCATCGCTCGCTGCCCTGGTAACAGAGCTCCTCCACGGGCCTTTTCCTCGTTCACCCATGAGGCGGCAAGACGACTGGCTCACATCGGCCCCCGGTCCTTCTCGTAGGAGCGCATCGCGGCGCATCGGGCCTTGGAGGTCGCGCCGCGACCGGAGAGGCCCTTTTGCGCCGTGTCTAAGCGACGGAGAAGGGCCGGGGCCGCAAACCCAGCCGCTGCCCGGCACTAACCGATGCCGAGGAACTTTGCGGCGGGCTCGTGGCCCTCTACTTTCAGGGTCCAATCGGGGCGCTTGAAGGTCGCCGGGGTGAGGCGGACTTTTTGGACTTCCTCCATTTTGCTGCCCCAGGACATCCGTGCGACGCCGTTGAGTTCGTAGCCGAGCGCGCGGGACACGCCCAGGGAGGCTGCGTTCCAGGCTGCGGCCTCGGACTCTGCCACCTCGGCGTTGAGCCAGTCGAAGGCGTAGAGTGCGACGGCGGCGCGCATCTCCTTGCCGAGCCCGCGCCCGTGGACGGACTGCTTGAGCCAGGAGCCGGTGCTGACGGTCTTGAGGGCGGCGAAGTCCTTGGCGCCGATGTCCTGGCATCCGATGAACTCGCCTTCGTGCCAGATGCCCAGGAGCAGGGTCCAGGACTCCATAGTGGCCTCGCTCCGGCACCGCCAATAGAACTGCGCCATTTTCGGCCCCAGTTCCTCCGCAGGGAGCTCGGCCCAGGGCGTGCTGAACGGATTCCTGCCTGGTTCGTGCACGCCGCTGCGGGCCGCCGCTACCGCGGCTGGAATGTCATCATCCGTGATGGGACGCAACATCAGGCGTGGCGTGCTCAGCGTGAGGCCGAAAAGAGGCCAGAGGGAAGAAAGCGCGGTCATCAGGGAAGCCTAGCCCAAGGCCCGCCGTGGGGCGTGTCAAGCAGTGGCCTGGCGCGGTGTCCCGCCCCGATCAGGCGGAGATATCCCACGTGATGTGTCGACGGACATCTGTGAGGTTCATGGACTCCGCGAGGAACAGATCATCGAGCATGTACTCGTCAACTGCGATGATCCGAAGCCAGTGCCCGTAGTCAGGGGTGGCGGCTTCCAATGACTGGCTGGACACGCAGACGCCTATTTCCAGGTCTATCCGCACCCGGTTGCTGCCGGGCATGCACAGCGGTGCGGCAGGATCTGCGGCGTGATAGGCGGCGGATGGGGTGACAATGGCTTCAAGGGCCGCTCGCCCGTCGTGGTCGACCCGGCGTATGTCAGTGACGTCTACGGCGTTACTGCCCGGAAATTCCAGGGGTACCGGGGCGTTGCCTGCCAGCTCAACGGGATCAAGGGCGGCGGAAAAGCGGCCGTTGCCAAAGCCGGGTTCACCGTAGGCGGCTTCCGGCCGGCGCCGCACTAGGCCGCCGTCGTCGTAAACGGGCGCCACGAGGTGCGGCGGCAGGAGCCAGGACTTCCGGGTGGCGCTGACGTAGAACCCGTCTTTGGAGTCGTTGATCCCTGTTGTGCTGTGGAGGACCAGTCCGTCGGCGGTTTCGAGGCGCAGGGCACCGGGCCGGCGCAACCAGGCACGCACGAACGGCGCCGCAGGTTCCGGGGCCTCGGCAAAGGGCTCGTCCCAGTACTCAAAGCGCAGGCTCTGCCATTTCCAGGGTGAAGACCGGCAGAGGTTCCGGAACACCGTGGTCAGGTCAGCGGGAGAATCGCCGCGTTCCGGATTTGGCCGGCGCCTGGTGTCCCATGTCGACATATCCACAGTTTACGCGTGGGCACTCCGGCAGGAAGCGAAAATCCAGTAGCATCCGAGGGGTGATCCGACGACTGGACGAACTTTGGGAAGCAGCCCCGCTGGCCTTCTGGCTGGTCCTGGCGGCGTGCGCGTATTTCGTGGTGATGGCGGTACGCCTGACCGTGATCGACGTGCGCCACCATTTGTTGCCTAACCGTATTGTCTTTCCGTCCTATGTCGTGGCAGGTGTCCTTCTGGCGGCGGCTGCGGTGGTCCCCGTAGTCTCCGGTGCCTGGGCGCTGCCGGACGGGCCCGATGGCGCTGCGGCCTTGTTCGGGCTGCCGGCCCTCCGGATCCTGGCCGGGGGTGCAGTTCTTTGGTGCTTCTATTTTGTGTTGCGGCTGGTCTATCCGCCCGGGATGGGATTCGGAGATGTAAAGCTCGCGGGCGTCCTGGGGATGTACCTGGGGTATCTGGGATGGGCACACGTTTTCGCCGGGACTTTTGGGGCGTTCCTGCTGGGCGGACTCTGGAGCCTGGCCCTGCTGGCCGCCCGCCGGGGCACATTGAAATCCTCCATCCCATTCGGCCCGTTCATGCTGGCAGGCGCTGCCGCCGCCATGCTTTTGCCTGCCTGACCCAATCCCGCCTGACCCCGGTTCCGGGTGTCCCACTACACCCAAGCGCCGCAGCCTCCGCCCGTCGCCCGCCGTCGGCCGTTAGGCTGGCAGCATGCCTGCACCTGACTACATCCTCAAGCTCCGCGAGAAGGTCGGCCACGACTCCCTGTGGGTACCCGGTGTCCGCGGCGTTGTCCTTGATCACTCCGGCCGTATACTCCTGACCCGGCGTGCCGACAACGGTCACTGGGCGCTCATCAGCGGCATGCTGGATCCAGGCGAACCTCCCGCGAGGGGCCTCGTGCGCGAAATCTTCGAGGAAACCGCAGTGGTGGCGGAAGCCGAGCGGGTTGTCTCGGTGGGCGCTGTCGGCCCATTCACGTATCCGAACGGCGACGTCTGCGAATTCCTGGATGTGGTCTTCCTCTGCCGTTACGTTTCAGGGACGGCACGGGTTAACGATGACGAGTCGCTCGACGTCGGCTGGTTCAGCCCGGCTGACCTGCCAGAGCTGATGCCGGGCCACCTTACGAGCATCCGCCGTGCCCTCTCTCCGACGGAGGCCGCCCACTTCGAGCCTTGACCCGCGCACAGCCGCGGTCAGCGACGCTGGGAGACCAGTTCGCCGTCGTCGTCCTTGATACCCGCTGTTCACCCTGGCCGCCGACATGCCCGAGGACCTCAACCACGTCGCCCAGGAACTCAACGGACGGCCACGCAAAACGCTCGGCTGGGATACCCCAGCCGAGCGTTTTGCGTGATTTACTCTTGGCGAACTAACCGCCAACGGTGTTGCAACGACCCCTGAATCCGCCAGTCGAGCGGCCGACGTCGTTCGTTATGGAGCCGGGGGAGCTATGCCTTGTGCGGCGGGCGCGTCATGGACATAACGTCCAGGGCGGTATCCAGCTGCTCCTCGGTGACCTCGCCGCGCTCCAGGAAGCCCATGGCCACGACGGTCTCGCGGATGGTGAGGCCCTCGGCGACGGCCTTCTTGGCGATCTTCGCTGCGTTCTCGTAGCCGATGTACTTGTTAAGCGGCGTGACGATGGACGGTGATGCCTCTGCGAGGAAGCGTGCGCGCTCAACGTTTGCCGTGATCCCGTCGATCATCTTGTCGGCCATGACGCGGCTGGTGTTGGCCAGCAGGCGGACGGACTCCAGCAGGTTGGCAGCCATGACGGGGATGCCGACGTTCAATTCGAAGGCGCCGTTGGTGCCGGACCACGCGATGGCGGTGTCGTTGCCGATGACCTGCGCGGCAACCATGATGGACGCCTCGCAGATGACCGGGTTGACCTTGCCTGGCATGATGGAGGACCCGGGCTGCAGGTCAGGGATGGCGATTTCGCCCAGGCCGGTGTTGGGGCCGGAGCCCATCCAGCGGAGGTCGTTGTTGATCTTCATGAAGGAGATCGCAATGTTGCGCAGCTGGCTGGATGCTTCGATCAGGCCGTCGCGGTTGGCTTGGGCTTCGAAGTGGTCGCGGGCCTCGGTCAGCGGCAGGCCGGTATCGGTCGCGAGCAGTTCGATGACCCGCTCCGGGAACCCGGCCGGGGTATTGATGCCGGTGCCCACGGCCGTGCCGCCGAGCGGAACTTCAGCCACGCGGGGGAGCGAGGCGTTGATGCGCTCGATGCCGTAGCGGACCTGGGCAGCGTAGCCGCCGAACTCCTGACCCAGCGTGACCGGGGTGGCGTCCATCAGGTGGGTACGGCCGGACTTGACGACGTCCTTGAACTCCACGGCCTTACGCTCCAGCGACTCTGCCAGGTAGCCGAGGGCGGGAATGAGGTCGTTGATCAGGGCCGAGGTGGCGGCAACGTGCACGGACGTGGGGAAGACGTCATTGGAGGACTGCGAGGCGTTGACGTGGTCGTTCGGGTGGACGACTTTATCGCTGCCAGCGGCCTTGAGGGCGCGGGTAGCCAGTTCGGCGATGACCTCGTTCGTGTTCATGTTCGAGGAGGTGCCGGAGCCGGTCTGGAAAACGTCGATCGGGAAATCGCCGTCGTACTTGCCGGCAGCTACCTCATCGGCGGCCTCTGCAATCGCCTTGGCCAGCTCGCCGTCGAGCACCCCAAGTTCTGCGTTAGCCTGGGCGGCCGCCTTCTTGACCCGGGCGAGGGCTTCGATGTGGGCGCGTTCCAGGGTCTTGCCGGAGATGGGGAAGTTTTCAACTGCACGCTGCGTCTGTGCACGGTACAGCGCGTTCACGGGGACGCGGACTTCGCCCATCGTGTCGTGTTCAATACGGAATTCTTCAGTGGAAGTCATGGGGCTAGCTTAGGACGCGCAGACGCCGCATCGAAAACCGTGAACGGCATGCTACGGGTGCAGCGAAACTGCCTCAGGGCGTCCGATCAGAGCTCTCCGATTCCGGAAACAAGGTCCGCGTGGCCATCAGCGAGGCTGTAGGAAAGGCCGATGACCGCTGCCCGGCCGGTCTCGATTGCGTCCGAAATCACACGGGAGCTGTCCACGAGGCGGTGCGAGGTCTGCTTGACGTGCTCCACCACCATGTCGTTGACCTCCGGTTTGTTGTTGCGCAGCGACGTCAGGACGGACGGCGTGATGCGCTCGACGAGGTCCCGGATGAAGCCCACCGGCATCTGGCCGGTTTCGACGGCGGACTTTGTGGCACTGACGGCACCGCAGCTGTCATGTCCCAGCACCACGATCAGCGGCACCCCCAGCACGCCGATGCTGTATTCGAGTGAGCCAAGGACGGCGTCGTCAATGACCTGGCCGGCTGTCCGCACCACAAAAACGTCACCGAGTCCGACGTCGAAGATAATTTCGGCCGCCAGGCGGGAGTCGGAGCAGCCGAAGATCACGGCGAACGGATGCTGGTTCTCCACGAGCGAAGACCGCCGGGATGCATCCTGGTTGGGGTGGGAGGATTCGCCGTTGACGAAGCGTTCGTTGCCTTCGCGGAGTCGTCGCCAGGCCAGGGCCGGAGTCAGGTAGGTTGCCACGGCCCTACCTTACGATGTGGGAACCGCAGAGGGTGAAACCGTGACGGCGGGGTTACTTTCCATGGACTTCACGACGGCGTCCGCAAGGACCACAAACTCGTCCAACTTAGCGGGTCCAGTGAGGACAACGGTGGTGCCCCGGTATGTGAGGACCATGCTCCGCTCGCCCTTGCCCGTATCCCGAAGCTCCCACTCCTGGCCGCCTGCGCTGCGGGTTCCTGTGACGGGGGCGTTTCCCGTTTCCTGGAGGAGCCAGGTGGGATTGGCCTGCCGGGTCTGGACCAAGCCGATGAAGGAGTCATTGGGAGTCAGGAAGCCTACTTCCCAGGTGGGGACGCCGCTGCCACTGCCGGACTCCCAGCGGGCGTAGTTGGACGTGAATGTGTCGCCGGTCTCCGGCGCGACGGGTGTGAATCCTGCCACATCTGTGGCGTTCCGGGCCACGTCGCTGACGTTAATGTCAGGCCGGAAGCCGTCACTTTTCGGAAACGGGTTCATCAGCACGATCGGCAGGAACGCGGCGATACTGACCAGCAGCGCAATGACCATGCCGATCACCGAGGCGTTGGCACGCTTGGCTGCGGCAGCCGGGATAACGGGCTTGACGGGCTGCTGTCCGTCACCCTCCGGGGCTTTGCCGGCGCTCCCGGAACCGGAGGCGTCCTGGCCGGGGCTGGTCTTTTCCTGCATATCACTCACCCCTCTATAGTCGCCCATCCGGGCGTCCAACTCACACTCGAGGCGCTGCTGATGCACTGCCATCCCGGCAGCGCACATTGCGGGGCAGCGTCATGCCACGACTGAGAGGCGGCGCCCCGACTATGATCGGTAGCAGAGGAATCACCGTATCCGCCGGAACAGGCGGAGCGGGTCCAATGATCGCCACTCGAAGAAGAGGTTCACGTGTCACCTTCGCCCATGACCCAGCAGTACTCCACCATTTCGCCGTCCCTGGCTGTGGGGATCGACGAGCCGGACCGCAACCTCGCCCTGGAACTTGTCCGCGTCACCGAGGCCGCGGCTATTGCCGGTGGCCACTGGGTTGGCTTCGGGGACAAGAACAAAGCCGACGGCGCGGCCGTTGACGCCATGCGCTCCTTCCTTCACACGGTCCACTTCAACGGTGTTGTGGTTATCGGCGAAGGCGAGAAGGACGAAGCCCCGATGCTCTTCAACGGAGAGCACGTTGGCGACGGCACCGGCCCTGAATGCGACGTCGCCGTAGACCCCATCGATGGCACGCGCCTGACCGCGCTGGGCATCAACAACGCCCTTGCAGTGCTGGCCGTAGCCGAGCGTGGTTCCATGTTCGACCCCTCCGCCGTGTTCTACATGGAAAAGCTCGTCACCGGCCCGGAGGCCGCTGACATGGTTGACCTGCGGCTGCCGGTCAAGCAGAACCTGCACCTGATCGCCAAGGCAAAGGGCGTGAAGGTCAACCAGCTCAACGTCATGATCCTTGACCGTGACCGCCACCGCCCCCTGGTCGAGGAGATCCGGGAAGCCGGCGCGCGCACCAAGTTCATCATGGACGGCGACGTCGCCGGTGCCATCGCCGCGGCCCGCTCCGGTACCGGCGTTGACGCACTGATGGGCATCGGTGGCACTCCCGAAGGCATCGTTGCTGCTTGTGCCATCAAGTCCCTGGGTGGCGTCATCCAGGGCCGGCTGTGGCCCACCAGCGACGACGAGAAGCAGAAGGCAATCGACGCCGGCCACGACCTGGAGCGCGTGCTTTCCACCAATGACCTCGTGTCCAGTGACAACTGCTACTTCGCGGCCACCGGCATCACGGATGGCGACCTCCTCAAGGGCGTCCGCTACTCCAAGGACAAGGTCCTCACCCAGTCCATCGTGATGCGCTCCAAGTCCGGCACCATCCGCTTCGTTGATGGCGAGCACCAGGCCAGCAAGTGGGAAGGCTACGCCCGCAAGAACTAGGTTCGTCGCCCGCGCCCCAGGGTGAGTGGGCATACAATTGAGGCCCCGGATCCGCTTGGATCCGGGGCCTCAACTGTATGTCCGCGTCGAACTAGAGGGGCTTAGGTCTTGGTTCGGGCCAGGGGGGAGCGGAGCGTCCGGAGCTTGTCCCGCAAGTGCCGCGCCACTTGGTAGGCGTTGTAACGCAGCTTCTTCACCGGGAGGTCCCAGGCGCCGGGATAGGCGATTTCACGGCCACCGAATGACCTTTTGAAGGCGCTGAACCCTGCCCATTTGTGGCCGGGCTGGTCAGCAGGCGCCACGCCCCAGAGGTCGACGTGCTTGAGGCCCCGGTCCTTTGCATCGGCCATTAGGGTCACGAGGAGCGGGATTCCTGCGCTGAGCTTCCGGTGGGTGTCGTCCAGGGCTGCATGGGCGTACGTACGGGTATCCGCGGAATCGTAGGCCAGGGCTGCGGCTATGGGCTCCCCGTGCAGCTCGGCGATGAAGAGGGTGGCGGCGCCCGCCGGCATCAGCGAAGCAGCCACCCGGGTCAGGTAGTCGTCGCTCTGCGGCTTGAATCCGTTGCGCCGCGCCGTCATATGAAGGAACTCCAGCAGGATGCTGATGTCCTTCGGGTCCTGTGACGTCCGGAACGTAACGCCCTTCTTGTGGATGTTCCGGTAGAGGTTCCGGTTCACGGGCTTCATGGCGGCCAGGACGTCCTTGAAGTCACCGTCCAGGTCCACGATCCAGCTGAGTTCAGGCTGCGGGTTGCTTGGTGCGGGCTGGAGGCCCCTGCGTCGGAGTTCGTCCGCTGCCGTGGAAAGGGACAGCCCGGCGGTTACCGGTTCGATCCGGACAAAGACAGCGCCGCACGAACGGGCCAGCTCCACGAGGGCGGTGAGGGCGGCGTCGAACCCGTCAGTGGAGGATGCAACCGGGCCGTAAGGGGCGTAGAGCACCTTGCCGGCAGGGTTCTTCTCTTCAACGGCCAGGAAGCTCCAACCCGGGCCGGATCGCTGATGGACCGTACGGCCGAGCGAGGACAGGACGTCGGCCCAGGCGGGAGTCTGGAGGAAATACTCCACGGATCAGGCCTTCATGGACGTGGTGACGGCGAAGGCTACTGCCGCCTCCTCGGCCCCGGCAGCCACGTGGACATTAACCGGCGCATCGGCGGCAGCGAGGAATGCACTCCCGCCGCGGGCGAGCTGCAGATCGCCCTTGGGTGAGTCGAGGTACACCGATCCCTCGACCACAATCACCACGGCCGCTCCTGACTGGGCGAGCGGAACGGGCGACGCCCCGGGCACCAGTTCGATCCGCTGCAGCTGGAACTCGCGGAACGGCGGCTGGTACAGCTCCTGGCCGAGTTCGGAAACTTCCGGGTTGAGCATGGGGACCTGGACGGACTTGAACTCAATGGTGCGCAGGAGTTCGGGGACATCAATGAACTTCGGAGTCAATCCGCCACGGAGCACGTTGTCCGAGGAAGCCATGACTTCCACGCCCATGCCATGGAGGTAGGCGTGCACGTTGCCGGCAGGGAGGTAGACCGCCTCACCCGGCGCCAGCGAAATCCGGTTCAGAAGCAGCGATATCAGCACACCAGGATCACCCGGGTATTTTTCGTTGAGGCTGACCACCGTCGAGAGCTCGGACTTGTACGGTTCGAGGGAAGCGCCGGAAACGAGCACACCTGCGACCAGCGCCGTGGCCTCGGCAACGTCGGTACCGCCTGCGATCAGGCGCTCGAAGGCCTTCCGGAGGCCCGCACTCTCGTTGGAGTCTCCGAGGTCTTCCACGAGCTCAGACAGCACCCGTGGCTGGTCTGCTTCGACGGCGTCGAACGCGGCGGCCAGGTGCAGCAGGATGCTGCGCGTTTGTGCCGCCGGCCGGAACCCGCACAGCGCCTCGAACGGCGTAAGGGCGAAGACCATTTCGGGCTTGTGGTTGTCATCCCGGTAGTTCCGATGTGCAGCATCGGGTGCAACGCCGTCGGCATTCTCCCGCGCGAAACCCTCCCGCGCCTGTTCGATGCTCGGATGGACCTGCAGCGAGAGGGGCTGCGCCGCCGCGAGGACCTTGGCCAGGAAGGGAAGTCTCGGCCCAAATCCGGCGACCCCTTCAGCCCCAAGAAAATGCTCGGGATCCTCGGAAATCATCTGATCGAGGGGAACCGTTGACCCATCCGGGCGGCGCGCGACGGAAGGGGAATCCGGGTGGGCTCCGATCCAGAGTTCGGCTTCTGGACGGCCGGATTCGGTGCGGCCAAGGAGTCCGGCAATCGCCGTCGTGGATCCCCACGCGTAATCGCGGAGGACGTTCTCAATTTCGTACACAGCCGGTATCCATTTCTTGGTCTTCAGGTCTACGGGGGCATGCGGTCTGCGGGGGAGTCGGCGCCTACAAGGGTGCGCAGAGGCCGTTTGAGGCAACGAGCTCACGGAGCGCCTGCTCGTTGCCCTCGCTCTTGAGCTGGTTCAGCATCGCCTCGGTGATCGGCTCACCGTCTGGGGTTGTGGTCACCGGGGTGAAGTCCGACGACGGCGGCGTTGACTGCTGCGCCAGTGCGCCGCCTGCCAGGACGATGGGTCGCAGCGGGGCGGACGCGTGCAGCCGGCCGGCGGCTGCGGAGGATTGCACCATGCCGTCGACAGGTGCGGCAGCCTGCGGGCCGGATGCGGAAGCGAGCAACTGGTCGACTTTGTCGTGGATGACATCGAAGTCGGGCACGGTGGAAAAAGACGCGTCGAAGTCGGGCGGACCGATGGTGAGCCGCTTGACTTCCTGGCCCTTGGCCTTCATGGCAAGGTCCACAAAACTGCCCAGCTGGGTCGACGAGATGTTTGAGTCCACAACCTTGGTGCCGGCGTTTGCGATGTCCTCGAACTTGGACAGCAGCGTAGCCGGATCCAGTTGCTTCAGCATTGCCTGCTGAACGCATTGCTGGCGCTGGATTCGGGCGTAGTCGTCGACGAATTCGCGGGAGCGTCCGTACCAAAGTGCGTGGTAGCCGTTCAGATGCTGTTCCCCCGCGGGGATCCAACCGAGGGGCATGCCGTGGATGCCGTTTGCCTCGTCGATCATGTCCCCGCTCATAGGGACCCAGCCGCCGGCCTTGATCCTGATACCGCCCATGGCGTCGATCAGCTTGGCGAAGCCTTCCATGTCCACCAATACGTAGGCCTGGACGGTGATGCCGAGCGTGCCTGACACGGCTTCAAGGGTGGCCTGGGCACCGGGGTCTTCCACACCGGGGTAGAGGTCTGAGTGCTCGTTGGTGACTTCGGTGTTGATGGCGTTGATGAGGCATTCGTCGCCGCAGTCGTAGCCGTCGGGATAGATCTTGCGCATCGGGGAGCCCTCGCTGAACTGGGCGTTCTGAAGGTTGCGCGGTACGGAGATGATGGCAGTCTGGCCAGTCTTGGCATCGACGCTGAGCACTGACAGGCTGTCCGGGCGCCGGCCAGTGCGGTCGTCGCCCGCGTCGCCGCCCATCATCAGGAAGTTGTAGCGGCCTTCCACAGGATCGATGGCCGGGCCGGCCGAGAAGATACTGCCGATGGCGTTGCGGCCTACGTTCAGCAGGTAGGCGGCGTAACCCAGGGATCCGCTGCTCAGGACCAGGGCAAGTACCAAGGCAATTCCGACGGCGGGACGCGCCCCCGGTGCCAGCAGCACGGGGCGGATCAGCCGCAGGGTGTTGATGAAGAGAAGCGCCCACCCGAGGGCAAGGGCCACCAGGACTACAACGATCAGCAGCGAAGCGAACGGATTGGTGATGATGTTGATGAGCAGCGACCTGTTGAGGACCAGAAGCAGCACGGTGGCAACCAGCAATGCCCATACACAGAGGGTGACCCGCAGCGCTATACGGCCGAGCTTACGGTCGCCTGCCACAATTTGGGCACTGCCCGGGACCAGGAGGGTCATCAGCAGCAGGACAAAGGCCCTTTTGGTTCGGACGGGGGCCGAGGCGTTGGACGGATACCGGACAGGATCAGTCATGACTGTTCCGGCGGAGGGCTGCTGCGTTTCGCTTCTGGACATCTTCGGGTACCTTAGCGGCTGCCCCGGAGGACACCATTGCCGTCGGCGAAGACTTCGCTGACCTTTTGCCGAAGGTTGGCTCCCTTACGGGTGGCAACGTCATTGAGCTCCTGGGCGAAGTCCAGGAGGTCGGCGCGGAGGGACGCGGCCAGTTGGTCCGTGCCCGAGGCCAGGATACGAACGGCAAGCAGGCCTGCGTTGCGGGCACCGGCGATGGACACCGTGGCCACGGGAACGCCGGCCGGCATCTGCACGATCGACAGCAGGGAGTCCATTCCATCCAGGGTCTTCAGTGGGACGGGGACACCGATGACGGGCAGGGGCGTCACGCTCGCGAGCATGCCGGGGAGGTGTGCGGCGCCACCCGCGCCGGCGATGATGACCCGCAATCCGCGCTCATGGGCGCTCTGGCCATAGCGGATCATCTCAGCAGGCATCCTGTGCGCGGAGACGACGTCAGCTTCAAAAGGTATGCCAAATTCCGCCAACGCGTCAGCGGCGGCTTCCATGACCGGCCAATCCGAGTCCGAGCCCATCACCAGGCCCACAATGGGACTGACTTCGGTGGCGCTGGTCTCTGGTGTGGTTTCAGTGGTCATGCGTTCTCCTCGGAAATCCGTGCTGTTTCTTCGGCCGGAACGCGGCCGTCGCGGATGATTGCGGCCACCCTCGCTGCGCGCTGCCGTACTGAGTCCACCTCATCCGTGGAGGCTCCCGCGAGGTTGACATGGCCGATCTTGCGCCCGGGGCGCACCGACTTGCCATAGCAGTGGACCTTTGCCGCCGGTTCGCTGGCCAAGGCGGCCGGAAAGGCGGAGAAGAGATCCTGGTTGTCTCCGCCGAGGAAGTTCTTCATCACGATGACCGGGCCAAGGACATCGGTGGCGCCCAACGGGAGGTTCAAGACGGCCCGGAGGTGCTGTTCAAACTGGCTGGTCACTGAACCGTCCTGGGTCCAGTGCCCGGTGTTGTGGGGCCTCATGGCCAGTTCGTTGATGAGGAAACCGGCGCCGGATCCCGGCGTTTCGAAAAGCTCTACAGCCATCACACCGGTAACGCCGAGTTCGCCCGCGATCCGCAAGGCCGCTTCTTCGGCAGCAGCCGCGACGTCCAGTGCGATGTCCAGGGCGGGCGCGATGACCTCGTCGCAGACGCCGTCGACCTGAATTGTGTGGGCCACGGGCCACGCGCGGGCTTGGCCGTCAGGGGTGCGCGCGACCAGGGCGGACAGCTCACGGCTGAAATCGACCTTGGCTTCGGCCAGTAGCGGGCTCATGGCTTCGAACCACGGAGCGGCATCGGCGGCCTCGTCCGGGGAGTCAATGATCCGCACGCCCTTGCCGTCGTAGCCGCCGCGAGGCATCTTGAGGACTACCGGCCAGCCGATCTCGTCGCCGAAGTCCACCAACCCTGCCACGTCCGTGACAGCGGCCCAGGCCGGGTTCGGAAGCTCAAGCCTGTCGATTGCGGCCCGCATCACCAGCTTGTCCTGCGCATTGACCAGGGCGTCCGGGCCGGGCTGGACGTTGACGCCCGCGGAAATCAGCTCACGGAGGTGGTCCGTGGGCACGTGTTCGTGGTCAAAGGTCATGACATCCAGGCCTTCCGCGAAGTCGAGGAGGGTCTGGAGATCCTTGTAGTCACCTACTGGCGAGGTGGCAACGGCTGAAACTGCTGAAACGTCCTCCGCCTCAGCCAGGACGCGGAGTTCAAAGCCTAGGGCGGTGGCGGCTGGGGCCATCATGCGCGCGAGCTGGCCGCCGCCAACCACGCCGATTACTGGAAAAGTCACAAGTGCCAGCCTACAGAAAAGCGCGCCGGATCCCGGCTTCCGGACGGCACGGGAAGCGAATTTAGGGGAATTTGGCCTCCGCGTTCCCCTTAGGTGGAGGTGGTGTGGGGCAATTCGGCGCTAAAATAGGCTTTTGGCCGTGTGGCCCACAGTTTCTGACGGCCATGGAGGGTCATGTTTACTTCACTTGCAGATCGTATCCGGGGGCTCGCCTCGCTGTTTTGGCGTGAAGTGGCCAAGTTCGGTGCGGTGGGCGGTGTGGCCTTTGTCATTGATAACGGACTGACCTACTACCTGATGCACGGTCCGATGACTGACAGCGAAGCCAAAGCGCGCTTCGTAGGCGCAAGCATCGCGACGATTTTCTCCTGGATCGCCAACCGGCTGTGGACTTTCCGGCATCGGCGGCAATCCAACGTTGTCCGCGAGTTCCTGATGTTCATTCTCATCAACGGCATTGGGATTGGGATTTCCACAGGATTTACTGCCCTGGCCAAGTACTCGTTCAATGTGACGGATAAGAACATGCTGTTCGCCGCCGGGGTTGTGGGGATTTTGGTAGCGACGGTTGTCCGCTTCTTCGCCTACCGGTTCCTTGTGTTCAATGAGGAACTGGACCAGGAGCCGGAGTTCTCCCACGACCACGAGCTCATCGAGCTGCACCACCACGAGAAGGCCGCAGCGGCCGCAGCCCAGCGCGGAGAGCACCTGGAGGAAGAAGCTCCCGGGGCTCCCCGGGAGTCCTAGCCGGCCGGGTTTCCGGCGCGGCCAAGATCGGCGCCCGGCAACGCTATTTGCCGCGGATGCGTTCAGCCGCCAGGAGCTTGTCCGTCAGGTCCACGTCGGGATGCGCCAGCAGCACCGACCCGCCACTGTGCCAGGCGCCCAGGGAGTTCGACAAGGCCGCTTCCAGGCCGTCTGCAGCTGCCACCAGCAGGCGGACTCCCTCTTCGTGCGGGGCTGCAAAGCCGGTGAGCAGTCCCTCATGGAGGTGGCGCCGGCCGTCGCTGCCGCGAACGGCGCATCCTGAAGCCGAAGGATCGGTGTGGGCCATAAACACGTCACCATGTGAGCGGACTTCGGAGGCGTAATCGATGAAGCCACCAGGCAGCTCACCCGGCCACCGCATTGCCAGCGCCGGAAGGGCAACGGCAACGGCGGCGTCGTACGGGCCGGTTGAATCCGGCCGATCCGTCACAAGGTAGTTAGCTTCACCGCCGTCCAGCACGGTTTCCATTCCGAGCTGCCAGGCGGCAAGGGCCCAAATGACCGACTTCCAGTGTGCCGGAAGGTCAAGGTTCACCCGCATCCCTGGCTCGGCGTCGAGTTCGTCCTGCAGCAGGTTGCTGGTCTTGGCAACCCAGTTATCCAGCACCCGCCCGGAAAGTTCGACCCGCTCTGAGTCCGGTCCGTACCAGGTCAGGCGCGGCGATGTGGAATGTCCGGAGCGCAGGGTTGTCATCAGTTCGATCGCTGGGATGCTCATTGCTACATCTTGGCACGGCAGCCTGAGCCAGTCACCGGCTTCGTGGGCCCCGGACGGGACTCAAGCTGAGCGGCGAACCTGCGCGGAGTCTGTGATTTTACTCACATCAATTTCTCATTTCGCTTGCGTTATTCACGCTCACGCTGTATTTTTTGCCCGAATTCCATGGGTTTTGGCAGGAAAGTCGAAGCTCCTTGAGTGACTGGGCTTCCCGGGCGGGCGTGTCGGCAAAAATTCCCGGGCGTGGCGTGACCCGAGTTGTCCGGGATTGTTGATTATTATCCCTCCGCGGCTTGACTCGCCTGTAGTTACACGCGTGTAATTAGATATCGAACGCCATTGCGCGAGTACCGGCACACAACCGAGTGTCCAAGTATCCAGGCAGGGGCAGCAACATCAGGAGGGTCGCCGTGGGGCAAGCAGAGCGTATCCATGAAGATGCAGTCGTCGCCGGTCAGGCGACGGTGAAATACCGTTCACGAGGCGTGCCGAGCGACTGGTACGTGGATCCTGCGGATCCGGACGCCGCCGAGCGTTACAACCGCAACGCCAAAGAGTCTTTTGAGGATCAGGCAACTGCATTCCTCGCAGCCCATGAAGCGCTGCTGGACGGCGGACACGACCAGGACGATGACGACCTGGATCCGCCCATGGAACTCCAGGTCCCTGCCGGCGGTAGTACTACACAGCCGGTATGGATCGGGCTGCCCTTCCAGCAGGACTTCGACGACGAGGGCGAACTGGGCTGGCAGACTGACGCTCTGTGCGCCCAGACGGATCCGGAAGCATTCTTCCCTGAAAAGGGAGGATCGACCCGCGATGCCAAGAAGGTCTGTGGCGCATGCAACGTGCGGTCCCAATGCCTTGAATACGCGCTGGCTAACGACGAACGGTTTGGCATTTGGGGAGGCCTTTCCGAGCG
This sequence comes from Pseudarthrobacter sp. CCNWLW217, assembly GCF_037203985.1. NCBI lineage: Bacteria > Bacillati > Actinomycetota > Actinomycetes > Micrococcales > Micrococcaceae > Pseudarthrobacter > Pseudarthrobacter sp. CCNWLW217. The sequence goes on along the minus strand of NZ_JBBCBT010000005.1, from coordinate 115,597 downwards.
TGAGCGCCGGCGGCTAAGGAAGCGAGCAATCTAATTCTTCAGGAAGTGCATGTCACTGCCGTTGTGGTGTCCCACAACGGCAGTGCCTATCTCCCCAGAACCCTGGCTGCCTTGGCTGACCAGACCCGGCCTGTCGACTCAGCCATTGGTGTCGACACAGGCTCCAGGGACGACTCCGAAACCCTCTTGGCAGGGGCCCTCGGCGAACCCAATGTCATCAACTTTCCGCATTCCAAAACCGGCATGGGCGGCGCCGTCCGTGCCGGACTCGAAGCCCTGTCGCCTTGGGCCGGACATCCCGAAAGCGCGTCCACGGAGTGGATCTGGCTGCTTCACGACGACGCCGCACCGTGCCCGGAAGCGCTGGCCGAACTGCTAGGCGCAGTCGAACGCGCACCCTCGGTGACGGTCGCCGGCTGCAAACAGCTCGACTGGCACGCCCAGCGCCGGCTGATCGACGTCGGACTTTCCACCAGCAGGTGGGCGGAGCGCCTTACACTGATCGATGCTGACGAGCTGGACCAAGGCCAATACGATGGCCGCAGCGACACCTTCGCGGTGAACTCAGCCGGGATGCTGGTCCGCCGGGACGTTTGGGAACAGTTGCAGGGATTCGACCCCGCACTGCCAGGCAGCGGTGACGACATCGATTTTTGCTGGCGAAACCGCCTTGCCGGCCACCGGGTGGTGGTGGTCCCTACCGCCAGGATGTTCCATGTGGCCCACAGGCCCCATGCCCTCGGGAACGCTTCCGCCGCCAGGAAAGCACAGGTTCACCTAAGGCTCAAGCACGCACCGCTATGGAAGGTGCCGCTGCACGCGGTTGGCGCGCTCCTTGGGAGCATCTTCAAACTCGTCCTCAGCATCGCGGTCAAGGATCCGGGGTACGGGTTTGCCCAGTTCGCAGCCACCTTGACAGCCTTGGGCCGGCCGGGCGCAGTGGCGAAGGCGCGTCGGGCTGCCGCACGAACGCGACGCATCCGCCGCTCGGTCGTCAGTAAGCTTCAGACGTCCCGCCGCGAGGTCTGGAGCCACCGCCGCTCCCTCATGGAGGCGCTGGGGTCCGACGCCTCGCCCACGGAAGGCCTCAAAAAGGATCCCCTCGCCGACCAGCCGAGCGGCGATTCAGCAGATGATTTTGCCGCCCTGACCACCAGCGAACGAGGCTGGGTGGGCAGCGGCGCGCTGGCAACGGTATTGATTGCGTCCGTGGCATCTCTGACTGCACTCTCCGGCCTCTTTCGTGCAGAGGCTGTTTCCGGCGGTGCCCTGATACCTGTCTCCTCCACCCTTGGTGAGATCTGGCATCACGCGTCCAGTTGGTGGATCAGCCTGGGCGCCGGTATGCCAGGCAAGGGTGACCCTTTCGGCTACGTGTTGTGGATCCTCGGCCTGTTGGGCGGCGGCGACGCAAACGGCGCCATGGCATGGCTGCTCCTGCTGGCGGCCCCGCTGGCCGGTCTGACGGCTTGGTTCGCCTCCGGCGCCCTGACGCTCCGACGCAGGTTCCGCCTTGTCGCCGCCCTGTTCTGGGCCGCCGCGCCGGCACTGCAGGTCGCGTTGAACCAGGGCCGGGTTGGCGCCTTGATCGCGCACATCATGATCCCCCTGGTTGTCCTGGCACTGCTGCGCGCCACCGGCACCGCCTTGGGACACGGTCGCTTCCTGCTGCCCTCGCCCGGTGACCGGCGCTTCACCGAGAGGCCGCCGGAGAAGCCGGGAATCAACGGCACGCCGTCCTGGACGGCCGCTGCGGCCGCAGGCCTGGCCCTGGCGGTCGTCGCCGCCTCCGCACCTTCGCTGCTGGCCCCGGCCGCCGTCGTCATTGTCCTGTGCGGGCTCCTGCTGGGCCGTCGCGGCCGCACCGTTTGGTGGGCCCTGCTCCCCAGCGCGGCGCTGTTTATCCCGTTCGCCCTGTCAGTGCTGGACAGGCCGCGCGCACTGCTTGCTGATCCAGGCCTTCCGCTGGGTTTCACGGGCGCCCCCTTGTGGCAGCAAATCCTGGGCCAGCCGATCAGGTTCACCGCCGACGGCGGGCTCTCCGGACTTCCGTTCTTCAGCGGCGCCGTCCCGTGGGCCCTGCTGCTCGCCCTGCTGGTAGCCGTGCCCGTGCTTGTCCTCGCGGCTGCGGCGATTCTGGTGCCGGGAAAGCGGAGCCACGCGGCACGTGCCCTCTGGTTGGCCGCACTCATCGTCCTTGCTGCCGGCTGGTTGGCCAGCCACGTCGCCACCGCCGTCAACGCGGACACCTTGGTGACACCCTTCACCGGCCCGTCGGTCTCGGCGGCCGGCTTCGCCTTACTGGGTGCCGCACTCATCGGCGCCGAACGGCTACTCGATGCCGCGGACGGGGTCTCCGCTGCCACAAGGCCGCGGAGAATCCTCCTTCGTTCTGCCGTCGCGCTGGCCACGGTCCTGCTGCTGGCCGGCCCTTTGGCCGGAATGGCAGCCTGGTCCGCCCAGAACCTGCTCAGGCCAGCCACCGCGGCGGGTCCGTCCCAGGATGCAGCAGGCGAACCGCTCGGCGTTCCCCGGCTGGTGGAAGCCGGCGATCCCCGGACCCTCCCGGCCACCGCAATCGACCGCGGAACAGGCCCGGAGCAGACCCGGACGCTGCTGATCAGCACCTCCGAAGACGGCACATTCAACGCTGCCCTGATGCGCGGTGCCGGCACCACCTTGGACAGCCTGTCCACCATCGCGTCGTCCCGGAACATCCTGGGCGCGCCTGGCATCGAAACAGTGCGCGACGACGACACCGTCACAAGCACACTCCGCGGCGTCGTAGCAACCATCGTGGCCGGAGAAGGAGTCGACCCCCGCCCTGAACTGGAGCAGCTGGGGGTGGGGTTTGTGGTTCTGCGTTCTGTGGATACTGCTGCCCAGCTCACCGCCAGCAGGATGGACGCAGTGCCTGGACTCATCGCCGTCGGACAGACGGACGTCGGGTGGCTCTGGCGGATCACTCCGTTGAACCAGCCCGTCCTGCAGCCGGCGGATGTTGCCCACCGTGCCCGGATCGTTGACAGCAAAGGCGCCGCTATTGCGCTGCTGCCGTCAGGTTTTGACGACGTCGATACGGCAGTCCCGGAAGGGACTGACGGACGGCTGGTGGTACTCGCTGAACGTGCAGATCCCGGGTGGAGCGCCTGGTTGAACGGCCGGAAGCTCACGTCCACCACCTCAGGCTGGGCCCAGGCATTTACCCTGCCGCCTTCGGCGGGGCAGCTCACCATCCGCTACGAGAACCCCTGGGCACTGTGGTCCGCCATCCTGCAGATCACCGTCATTGGCCTCACCGTCATGCTCGCGATCCCCATGCCGGCCCGCCGGCCCAATACCGGGCTGTCCCGGGATGAAGGCTCCTTGCGTAAGGAACACCAGAATGCATAAGGACAAAACCCCGGAAGGGGGCAACGCGTCCCGCAAGGGCCTCTTGACCGGCCTGGTCTCCTCCGCGGCGATAATTGCCGCCGCCGGGGGAATCATTGCCGCGGGCACGCTTGCTCCCGAACCGGCGGGCAGCCGAAGCCTCCCGGCCGCGCTGGCTGCTGTGCCGGCCGGCTCCAGCGTTGGCGTCTGCCCGGGTCCTGCCCGGCTCCTGGAAGGTACCGAAGCAGGTACCGATCCTCAGTTCAGTCCGAAATCCGCGACAGCGCGCAGCGCCGTCTCCGGCGCCGTCATCAGTGCTCCCGGTGGGGTCCTCCCCGGCAGCCGTCTGTCCGCCCTTGACGGGACGGCCGCCGTCGAAATCGCGCGGGACGACGCCCAGGCCGGCGGGGCAGCCGGTCCTCAGGAGCTCAAAGCCGGCGTCATCGAACAACGGGCCGTGGACGCCGCGAGCGTTTTGAGCGCTGATGCCCGCAACGGCCAAAAGGCCTCGGCGGCGGCACTGATGAAGTTCTCGGCAACCGATGGCGATCTCCAGGGTTTCGCTGCTGCCAATTGCCAGCCGCCTTCCAACGACGTATGGCTGGCCGGTGCCAGCACCACGCTGGGGCGCACCTCCGTCCTGACCCTCAGCAATGCCTCGACCACGCCAGCTACCGTAAGCCTGGAGCTGTACGGCACCAAGGGCCAGATCCAGGCGCCAGGAAGCCGCGGCCTGCTGGTGGCACCAGGCAGTACGAGGTCCATCGTCCTGGCAGGACTCGCTCCCGGCGAAGCACAGCTCAGCGTCCACGTGCGGAGCGCAGGAGGTCCCGTGGCCGCAGCGATCCAGCAGAGCGTATTGAGGGGCCTGACGCCCGGCGGGGTGGATTTCATTTCCCCCGGCGCCGCCCCGGCGGCACGCCAGGTCATGACCGGCATCGACATCCAGGACGCCGGCTCCCTCTCGTCCCTTACCCGCGAAAAGGGCTATGAGGACGCCGGCCCTGCACTGCAAATCACTGTCCCGGGGCAATCAGACGCGGTGGTGGAGATCAAGCTGTTTGGGCGCGACGGCCAGAAAGCGTTGCCGGGCGGGGGAGTGGTTACTGCCAAAGCCGGTTCCGTGACGGAGGTTTCCCTGGCGGGCGTTCCGACAGGCCACTACACCGTGGCCGCCAGCTCCGACGTGTCGTTTGTAGCTGCGACACGGGTGACGCGCGGGCTCAAGGACAACCAGGCGTCCGACGTCGCGTGGGCCGCGGCTGGAATTCGGCTGGGGAGCCAGCACGTGGTGCCGGTGCCCCAGGGCGGCAAACGAATCCTGATTTTTGGCGCCCTGGAGGACCGGGCTTCCATTTCTTACTCAGCCATCACAGCCGACGGCAAGATCCAGGCCGCGTCCACGGCGGACATTGCAGGGGGAACCACCACGTCAATCGATGTCCCCGAAAAGGTCGAAGAATCCACAGTGGTGGGGTATGTCGTTTCCGCATCGGGAGACGCCGCGTACGGGGCGCTGTTGCTGCAGCAGGACGGCCGGGAGGACATCTCTTCGCTTGCCCTCATGCCCGCCGCGTCAGGCCAGGAACAAGTTCCGGTCACGCTCGGGTACTGACGCAACCCCTGGCGGCAGGACCACGTCCGGTAGTCAGTAACGGCGGCGGTACACCGGGTCGAGGGTTTCCGGCGCCACGCCAAGCATCTCGGCTGTGTGTTCCACAACGACGTCGTGGACCAGGTCCTGGAGCTCTTCCCGGCTGGCGCAGCCCTGTTCCACGACTCGGCGGTACAGAGTGATGATGGGTCCCTCGTCGGCGGTGGCCGGAGTATAGGAACCCATGGGGGCCGCACCGGCGTCGGCAACGAGCTGTTCCAGCTGAGGGGGTATTTCGTCCACGGCAAACCGGACACCGTCCAGGGTTTTGCCCCAGATATCGTGGAGCCGTTGCGCGGAGTCGAGAACCATGTCATCGAACCGGTCTGACCGGGTCCGGTAACCGGGATGGGTGGGCAGCATCAGCTCGCCCCGCAGGCCGCGCCCGTGCCTGTTGCGGCGGCGCATCGCGAAACTCCTGCCCGGGGAGTCCGAACCCGTGTCCCCACTGCGGACACCCGGGTCAGCCAACCGGACCGTAAAGCCTGAATCATGGTTCGATGACTGCATACATTGACTCTAAACCCGGCGGCTCGATTGCGCGACATAAAGTGCCACGGCCGCCATGGCGCGGCGTGCGGGGGCAATGCAGGGAACCGGCGGCGACAGCGAGTAGTCTGGGATGTCGTGGGAGCTATCCGTCAATGTTCAAGATCAGGCTGCCGCCAGTCGGCGGTGGCCACTCTGACGTACGTATACGCAGACTCCACTGCCGTCCTGGGCCCCCTGGCCACGTACGCCGAGCCGCATTGTTACGATTTGTGCGAGCAGCATGCCGGGTCACTGACAGTTCCCCGCGGCTGGGAAGTCCTCCGGCTGGCGATGCCGTCCACACCGCACCAGCCCGGGCCTGATGACCTCCTGGCATTGGCCAATGCCGTCCGGGAAGCCGCAGCTCTCCCACCGCAGGCTCCCGCGTCGCAGGCGCAGCGCCTGACCCACTCAGCACTCGAGGCCCCGGCTGCTGCCGAAGGTGCCCGCCGTGGCCACCTCCGTGTGCTCCGTGAACCGTCCTGACGCCCATCTGGCGGTAGGCTGGAAGCTGCTAATCAGTCAGCCACCGGGGCAAACAGGCCCTCCAGGGAGCATCAAACATGCCAAAGATCAGTCCTGAACTGTTGTCAGTCCTGCGCTGCCCCGTCACCGGGTCGAAGCTGGTCCAGGAAGGCGAGGAACTCGTCTCGACGGCTGCTGGGGACTCCGGCGAAAAGCTCCGCTACGCGATCGAGGACGGCATTCCGCTGCTTCTGCCGCCGGAACTGCTTCAGGCTGCCAACGCCGCCGGCTCGGACCAGCACGACTCCCGGTCTGGTTCGGCCGCCGCTGCCGGCACGCCATAAGCCTTCAGCACCCGCCCCACCCACCGCAGGCGCATTACGCCGTCGCCCCCATCGGACAGAGCAAAGGATCCCCATGACTTTTGATTACAAGGTTGCCGACATTTCGCTGGCAGAGGCCGGCCGGCACCAGATCCGCCTCGCGGAGCACGAAATGCCCGGGCTAATGTCGCTCCGCGCAGAATTCGGACCCACGCAGCCGCTCAAGGGCGCCAGGATCGCCGGTTCCCTCCACATGACGGTCCAGACTGCCGTGCTGATCGAGACGCTCACGGCCCTGGGCGCGGAGGTCCGCTGGGCTTCCTGCAACATCTTCTCCACCCAGGACGAAGCCGCTGCTGCCGTCGTAGTGGGTAAAGGGACCGTTGAGGATCCACAGGGCGTTCCAGTCTTCGCCTGGAAAGGCGAGACCCTTGAAGAATATTGGTGGACTGCCCAGCAGATCCTGACCTGGCCCGGGGCCGACACCGACCCTGACCTCGGGCCGAACATGATCCTCGACGACGGCGGAGACGCCACCATGCTGGTGCATAAGGGTGTCGAGTTTGAGGCCCTTGGCGCCGTTCCGGCAGCCGCCGCGGACGAATCCGAAGAAGGCATTGTCTTCCTGGACGTCCTGCGTGCGTCCCTGCAGGAGGATGCGCAAAAGTGGACCCGCATCGGTTCCCGCCTGCGCGGCGTCACCGAGGAAACGACCACTGGCGTGCACCGTCTCTACCAGTTGGCTGAACAGGGCAAGCTGTTGTTCCCGGCCATCAACGTCAACGACTCCGTCACCAAGAGCAAGTTCGATAACAAGTACGGCATCCGCCATTCACTTCCGGACGGCATCAACCGCGCCACCGATGTCCTGATGGGCGGCAAGGTCGCCGTCGTCTGCGGCTATGGCGACGTCGGCAAGGGCGCCGCTGAGGCGTTCCGTGGTCAGGGTTCGCGGGTCATTGTCACGGAGATCGACCCCATCTGCGCGCTCCAGGCTGCCATGGACGGCTACCAGGTGGCAAAGCTGGAGTCCGTGCTGGGCGAAGGCCACATCTTCATCACCACTACCGGCAACAAGGACGTCATCCTGGCCGAGCACATGGCCGGCATGCGCGACAAGGCCATCGTGGGCAACATCGGCCACTTCGACAACGAGATCGACATGGCAGGACTGGCCCGCATCCCCGGCATCAAGAAAGTGGAGATCAAGCCCCAGGTGCATGAGTGGGTCTTCGACGCCGGTACCGCGGAAGAGCGCTCCATCATCGTCCTGTCGGAGGGGCGGCTGCTGAACCTTGGCAATGCCACGGGCCACCCGTCCTTCGTGATGAGCAACTCCTTCGCCAACCAGACGATCGCCCAGATCGAGCTGTGGACCAAGCGCGACCAGCCCGAAGGGGAGCGCGAGTACGTCAACCAGGTGTATGTCCTGCCGAAGATCCTGGACGAAAAGGTTGCCCGCCTCCACCTCGCGGCCCTCGACGTCGAATTGACGGAACTCTCCAAGGAGCAGGCCAGCTACCTTGACCTCGACGTCGCGGGCCCCTATAAGCCAGAGCACTATCGTTACTGAGGCGTGACGCCCCGGGCGCTGGCCGTGCCCGGGGTTGTTACCTGTTACCCATAAGATCGGTATATGGAGCCTGACAATAAGCCGCGCCGTCCCGGAACCGCCAAGAAGATCTTCCTGGTGGCTATGGTGTGCGTCCTGGCCGCTGCCGGTGGGGCGTTCGCCGCGGTAGCGCCGGGCCTGGCCAATGCTTCTTTGGAATCCGAGGCGGGCTCTGCTGTCCGCTCAGCCCCCGGCGTCGCGTCGCCCGTGATTGCTCCGGTGAAGGTGGATGTCGCACCGGCCGACGGCGCCAAACAGGTCAATCCAGCAGCGCCTGTCGCCGTCAAGGTTGGCAATGGGCGGATCGAGAGCGTCACGCTGACCAGCACGGCCGGCCACCCCGTTCAGGGCACCTTTGCTGACGACGGGAGCAGTTGGACCGCCGCCGAACCCCTCAAGTTCAACACCGAGTACAGCTACACCTACGTGGTCACCGACGGGGCCGGGCGCGAAACAAGCACAACGCACTCGTTCAGTACTGTTTCAAGCACGCATGAAGCGGATGCGGCCATCTACCCCCTGGATGGCATGAAGGTCGGTGTGGGCCAGCCCCTCCAGGTCATTTTCAGCGAGCCGGTGGTGAACCGTGCGGACGTCGAAAAGGCCATCAAGATCACCTCCAGCGCCGGCCAGACCGGAGCCTTCCACTGGTTCAGCGACACTATGGTCCGGTACCGGCCGGAGGCCTTCTGGGCGGCCAATTCCACAGTCACCATGGACATGCAGCTCTTCGGCGTTGACCTCGGAAACGGGCAGATCGCCAACTTCAATAAAAAAGTCAAGGTCAACTTCGGCGACAAGCGGGTGGCCATCGCCGACGCCGCCGCGCACACGTTTACCCTGAGCGTCAACGACCAAGTAGTGAAGACGCTGCCGGTCAGCATGGGAGATGAGCGATTCCCCTCCGCCCGCGGCTATGCCGTTCTGATGGAGAAGAACCGGTACGACCACTTCAGGGCAGCGAGCATCGGCCTCAAGCCCGGGGATCCCGCGTACTACGGCGAAGTGGATGTTGAGTACGCAATCCGCCTGACGCTCAGCGGCGCCTACATTCACCAGGCGCTCGAATCAGCATTCCCGTACATCGGAAACAAAAACGTCTCGCATGGCTGCATCGGCTTCGCCCCCGACGGCGCCGCCTGGGTCTTTGACAACATGACCACTGGTGATGTTGTGCAGATCATCAACACCGAAGGGGATTACGCGGCCCACGAAGACGGCTACGGTGACTGGAACATCCCTTGGGCTGAGTACGACAACTGACCGTCACGACCCAAACGGGAGCCGTTCCAGCCGCTCGCCCACTACGGAATTACGACGACGGGCCTCGGCGAGCCGGGACAGCTCCCGGTTGCGGCGCTCGGCAACCACGGCGGCCAGGTACTCGTCAGGGCCGGTTCCCGGCGGCGGGGGAGGTGCCACATGCCGTGCCAGTTCGGTCGCAATAGAGGCGGCCATGCCTGTACGCGACAGTGGTGACATCCGGCCCGCCTGGCGAATGAACTGGGATGCCTGGCGGGCAGTGGCGTCCGGGATGCGGCCGATATCGGCTGCTGCTGCCCAGGCGCGCAGCCGGGGCGGCATATACACCGGGGCGGCCCCTTCAACGGGCACGCGGCTCCGGAGGGCGTACGTTCCCGCCATGATGTCCCCGAGCCGCTTGGACCTGTCATTGAAGAGCGCCACAGCAATGGCAAGACCGCCGAGGGTGAGGTAGATCTCCAGGAAGCCGGTAAGCCCGCGGATGACGGCGTGCCGGAAGCGGATGGCGCCGCCATCGTCGCGCACCACGCGCAGACCCGCAGCCAGCTTTCCAAGCGAGAGGCCCCGGCTCAGGGTTTCCACAGCCACCGGGACAATCACAAAGCAGAACACCACGCTGGAGAGCATCAGGGCCCGGGCGGCAGCTTCATCGAGTTCGGCGCTGGCGGCGGCCACGCCGAACAGCATGAGAACCAGCAGGACCACGTTGACCATCACATCCAGCAGCAGCCCCAGCGCACGCGCGGCGAAGGAGGCGGGACGCAGCTCCAGGACAACGGCCTCGCCCGTGACGATAGAGCTCAATGCGGTGTTCCGTTCCACGCGAATTATCCTGCAGACGCTCACAGTCTAATGGCGTGAGGTTAGGCTGTAGCCGTGGATATGGATGCCTTCTCCGCCGTCAACGGGGATACCTGGTCGAGGCTGCACAAGCTTGCCTTCAAACGCCGCCTCAGCGGGGCCGAAGCCGACGAACTTCTGCGCTTGTACCAGCTGACTTCCGCGCACCTTTCCCTCATCCGCTCCATCGCCCCTGAAAGTGGGCTCTCGGCGTCACTCTCGGCAACCCTGGCCCAGTCGAGAACTCGCTTCACGGGAGCCCGCTCGAATTTTGCGGCCGATCTGGCCCGCTTCTTTGTAGTCGCACTGCCCGCCGCGCTGTATCGCCTGCGATGGCTGACGGTGGCATGCGGGGCAGCGTTCATCCTGATCGGCGCCGCGTACGCGCTGTGGATTGGGACCTCGCCGGAGGCGCTCCGTGCCGTTGCGTCCGAAGCAGCTGTCCGGCAGTACGTCGAAGAGGACTTCATCGACTACTACTCGGAAAACCCGGCAGCCTCGTTCGCCGGTGCCGTCTGGACCAACAACGCCTGGATCAGCGCGCAGGCCGTTGCCTTGGGGATCACAGGGTTTTGGGTGCCCATGATCCTGTTCAGCAACGCCCAGGGCGTTGGCATTGCTGCCGGTATTTTCGCCGCCTCCGGCAAGACCGACGTTTTCTACAGTTACATCCTCCCGCACGGCCTGATGGAACTGACGGCCGTGTTCATCGCCTGCGCCGCGGGGCTTCGGATCTTCTGGGCAATGGTTTCCCCTGGCCGCCGCACCCGCGGCCGTGCCGTCGCGCAGGAAGGCCGGTCCCTGATCACCGTGGCGCTGGGGCTGGTGCTGGTGCTGTTCGTCTCCGGCCTGGTGGAAGGATTCGTGACCCCCAGTCCCTTGCCTGTGTGGGCGAAGATTGGCATCGGGTCCGCGGTACTGGCCGCGTACTGGCTGTATGTACTGGTCTGGGGCCGGCGGGCCTATCTGGCGGGGGCCCGCGGTGACCTTGGCACCGAGGATGCCGGGTACAGCGAAATCGCAGCCTGAATCGATGCCTGCCCGGGGTGGCACCTCGCACTGCCGGAGGACCGGACGGTAGGCTCGTGAAGAGATACTTGTGCTGCCCGGACCCGAGCCGGCTCCACGGACCCCAACGGAAGTGACGCTGCTGTGAATGACAATTCTCCGACCCCTGCCAAACGCAAGGAGCCGCAGCCGGATCCCCTCTTGGACACCTCGGCGGATTCGGATGAGCCCGCCTTTTCGTGGATGAGTGACTCCCCGTCAGGCAGCCCGGACAAGACGGGGCCCTCAAAACGGCCGGACAGCACCGGGCCCTCAAAACGGCCGGACAGCACCGGGCCGTCGAAGAGCGCAGGCAGCAACGGGGAAACTTCCCCGCAGCCCGAAAGCCGGGCTGGCCGCAAGGCTGCCGAGGCCGCCGTCGAACCTGCGGGCGAGCAAGGTCCGCCGCTGTTCAGCGAACCGCTGCCCACCTCAGCCCTCCAGGTCCGTCCGCCACAGGAAGAAGTTGAGCGGCGCAACGCCGAGCGCGAGAGTGCGGCAAAGGCCAAGCCGCTGACGCCGCGTGTGATGCAGGTGCTGCTGGCCATCATGTATCCCGTCATCCTCCTGGTCCTGGGAGTCCGCGCCGTCACCAGCCCCCTGTTCCTCTGGATCGAGTACAACCGCCCCGGATTTCCGGGCGACGGTTACGGCTTCAGCACCGACGACAGAATGACCTACGGCTCCTACGCCGTTGACTATCTCAGCAACTGGTCCGGGCCCCGCTACCTGGGCGAACTCGTCAACCGCAGCGGAGACGAACTCTTCAAGGGCAGCGAGGTCAGCCACATGGCGGACGTGAAACTCGTCATCCTTTCCGCTTTCGGCGCCGGCGCCCTCCTGATCCTCGTCAGCATCATCGCTATCGCCTACCTGCGCCGCCGAAGCACTGGCGGCGTGCGTCGCGGCCTCTTCGCAGGATCAATCCTGACCCTGGTGATCATCCTGGGTCTCGGTGCGCTGGCCGTGCTGGGCTGGCAACAGTTCTTCACCGAATTCCACCGGATCTTCTTCGCCAGCGGGACATGGACCTTTGCGCTGGAGGACACCCTGATCAGGCTGTTCCCGGGCCAGTTCTGGATCGACGCCGGAATCGTGATAGCCGCCCTCGTGCTGCTTGTGGCGCTGGCAACCCTGGTTCTGACGTGGCCTACACGCCGCCGCCGCGGCCTGACCGATGGCGAACAGGAGGCTTCGGCCAAGGCCGAGGCCGTGTAGGGCCGGGCGGCTCCGCCCCCCGGGGGGGCAGTTCAGCCGTAAAGCTTGGTGATTTCCGCCTCAAAATCGCGGACGACGGCGGCCCTCTTGAGTTTGAGCGACGGCGTAAGGTGCCCTGAATCGAGGGTGAACTGGGCGTCCAGCACTGCGAAGCTGCGGATGGATTCGGCCTGGGAGACCAGTGCGTTGGCCTGGTCCACTGCTTCCTGGATGGCCGCCCGCACCCGCGGATCAGCCGCGGCTTCGCGCGGGGACAGTGCCGGCAGCTTGTGCAGCGCACACCAGCTCTCCAGGCCTTCCTGATCCAGGGTGACGAGGGCGGAGACGAACGGCTTCCCTTCTCCCACCACCACAGCGTGGCCCACCAGTTGGTGGGCGCGGATCTTTTCCTCGAGGGGACCGGGAACAACGTTCTTCCCGCCGGCAGTGACCAGCATGTCCTTCTTCCGTCCTGTGATGGTCAGGAACCCCTCGGGGTCAAGCCGGCCAAGGTCCCCGGTGCGGAAGAAGCCGTCCACAAAAGCCTCGGCGTTGGCGGCCTCGTTGGCGTGGTAGCCCTTGAAAACGCCGATGCCCTTCACCAGGATCTCGCCATCCTCAGCGACTCGGATGGTCGTGCCGGGAATGGGTATGCCCACGCTGCCCACCCTGGTCATGGTGGGGGTGTTCACCGTGCACGGTGCGGTAGTTTCGGTCAGGCCATACCCCTCCAGGACCGGAATGCCGGCACCACGGAAAAAATGGGCGTCCTCAGCAGCAAGGGGGCTGGCCCCGGAAACGGTGTAGCGGACCTGACCGCCCATGGCTTGGCGGAGTTTGGGGTACAGCAGCCGGTCGAAGAGTGCATGAGCGGTGCGGGACAGGAAACCGGGCCCGCTGCCCTCACCCCGGGCAGCTTCGTCCTGCTCCTTCGAAAAACGGATCGCAGCAGCCGATGCGGTACTGAAGATGCCCGATTTGCCGGCGATGGCGGCCTTTTGGGCGGCGCCGGCCCGGACCTTTTCGAAAATTCGCGGCACCACCAACAAGAACGTCGGCCTGAAGGTGGCCAGGTCCTCCAGTAGCTGCGCTGCGTTGCCTGTGTGCCCCAGCGTGGCCCCGGCACTCAGGCACACCACTTGGACCGCACGTGCAAGCACGTGGGCAAGCGGCAGGAACATCAAGGTTCGGGCGTTCTCCTGTACCAGGAGCTCCGGGAGGAAGGCCACGATGTTCTTAGCCACCAAGGCGAAGTTCCCATGGGTGATTTCACAGCCCTTCGGGTTACCGGTAGTCCCGGACGTGTACACGAGGGACGCGACGTCGTTCAGTGCAGCCGCGGAGCGGTGCCGTTCGAGTTCGGCGTCGGTAACCCCCATGCCGGCAGCGGCGAGGCTCGCGAGATCCGGGGCGACGCCGTCGTGGTCCATTCTCACGACGTTAACCAGACGGTCCTTGAGGAGCTCGGAAGCCGCCAGGACCTTGGCTACCAGCGCAACCTTTCCGTGGTCCTCCGCGAAGACCCTGAGAGCCCCGGAGTCATGCAGGATCCACTCGATCTGGCTTGCCGACGAAGTTTCGTAGATCGGCACCGTGACGCCGCCGGCGAACCAGATGGCGAAGTCCACCAGCGTCCACTCGTAGCGGGTGGCGGACATGACCGCTACGGTGTCGCCAGGCTCCAGCCCGCCGGCGATCAGGCCCTTTGCCAGGGCGCTGACATCCTGGAGGAACTTCTGCGCCGTAATGTCCGTCCAGCCGTTGGGTCCCTTGCGTGCATACAGGGCGTGGGCAGGATTGGCCTGCTGTTCCAGGAGGAGGTCCGTCACATTGCTGGCAGGATCAAGCTCCACGAGCAGTTCTGTGCTGGCTTCTCTCACAGGCGGTCTCCGTTCGGCTGCCATAGCGCTGCGCGGCTGAAATCGTCAGGGTCTTCTGCAATCCTGCCCTAGATCCAGGAAGGCATCCACATCCTGTGGCGCCACTCATGGTACGGAATGACTTCGGCTGTCCACACTGGGTAGAAGAAGGCCGACAACAGCACTACGCCGGCAACAAAGATTGCTACCAGGTAGAGCCCGGAACGACGGCGCCACAGTGGATCCGTATTCCGTCCAAGGACGAGGCCCAGACAATACACCAGTGCCAGCACCAGGAACGGCTCGAAGGAGATGGCGTAGAAGTAGAACATGGTCCGCTCCGGGTACAGGAACCAGGGCAGGTAGCCCGCAGCCACCCCGGCGAGTACGGCCCCGGCACGCCAGTCGCGGCGTCCCGCCCACCAGAAGAGGAGTACTGCCAGCGAGATGGTGGCTCCCCACCATACGAGGGGATTGCCGACGGAGAGGATGGCTGAAGCGCAGTTGGGGACATCGCATCCCGGGGCTCCCTGCTTCGGGGACTCATAGAAGAAGGACGTGGGCCGGCCCATCACCAGCCAGCTCCACGCGCTCGCCTCATAGGGGTGCTCGGAGCCCAGCCCCTGGTGGAACTTGTACGCCTCCAGGTGGTAGTGGGCCAGCGACCGGACAGAGTCAGGCAGCCAACCCCACTCGGTCGAGGGGTTGGACCCGGCCCAGCGACGGAAGTAGGCGTCATCGGAACGGAACCAGCCGGTCCAGGTGGCGGTGTACACGACGGCTGCGACCGGAACCATGCTGGCGAAAGCCGGCAGCCCGTCCTTGATGACGCCCCCGGTGAACCAGCCGCGGATTCCGGCGACCCGCCGGGCGGAGAGGTCCCACACGACAGATAGCAGCCCGAAGCCCGCCAGGAAGAACAACCCGGACCACTTGGTCCCCACCGCAAGGCCCAGGCACACGCCGGCGGCGATCCGCCACCACCGGATGCCCAGCCATGGACCGGCCAGCAGTTGGCCCGGGGAGGGTCTGCCATCCTTCCCGGCCGCGGCCTGCCTGGCGAGTCGCGCCGCCAGCTTGAGGCGGCCGTCGTCGCGGTCCATTAGCAGGGCGCCGAAGGCAGCCAGGACCCAGAACATCAGGAAGATATCCAGCAGCGACGTCCGTGACATCACCAGGTGGTGTCCGTCCACAGCCAGCAGCAGCCCAGCCGCGGCGGACAGGGGCAGGGACCGGAACAGTTTTTGGGCGATGAGGACGAGCAGCAGGATGGAAACGGTACCGGTAAGGGCCGCTGAGAAGCGCCAGCCCAGGGGGTTGTCGGCGCCAAAGAGCCACATGCCGCCGGCGATCATCCATTTGCCCACCGGAGGGTGGACCACATACTCGGGCGTGCCCAGGAGGACGGAAGGGTTCCCGGCATTGAAGGAGTCGTTGGCCTTGTCAGGCCAGCTTCGCTCATAGCCGCTGACGAGCAACGAATAGCCGTCCTTGACGTAGTACGTCTCGTCAAAAACCAGGCTGGGCGGAGTGTCCAGGCGGGTGAACCGGAGTACGCCACCGATGGCCGTCGTCAGCAGCGGCACCAACCAGAACCACAACCGGAGCGAGGGCGGGTAGTCACGCCAGCTGCGGATACCGCCGATCAGCCGCTCTTGGAGTGCTTGGGTGGAAAATGCCACGGCTGGCCGGACGATCCAGGGCTTGCCGGCTGAGGCGACGGCCAGTGCGGCGCTTTCCGGCGGGCCGATGGGCGGGTCCAGCGGGTGGGCCTGACCGGCCTCGGCGGGCCGCGTGGGGGTCTGCGTCACGTGCCCCATGCTACCTTTTGCAGCTTGTGCCGCCGGCCAGCAGTAGGCTGGTGGCGTGGACCCTAACCCCGAAACCCTTCCCGACTCCAACCTGCCTGACGACGCCATGCCTAACGCCGGCACTGCAGGACCGGGAAGGATCGTGCTGGCCGCAACGCCGATTGGCAACTCAGGCGACGCCTCCGCACGGCTTGTCGAACTGCTGGCCACTGCTGACATCGTCGCTGCAGAGGACACCAGGCGGCTCCACCGCCTGGTGCAGAACCTTGGCGTCACGGTGGCAGGCCGCGTCATCAGCTACCACGAGCACAACGAGGCGACGAAGACAGCCGAACTCCTCGACGCCGTCAGGGCCGGCAAAACAATGGTCATGGTCACCGACGCGGGGATGCCGTCTGTTTCGGACCCGGGCTTCCGGCTCGTTGAGGGAGCCGTTGCCGCCGGGCTCACCGTCACTGCCGCCCCGGGCCCGTCAGCGGTGCTGACAGCCCTGGCACTCTCCGGCCTGCCCACCGACAGGTTCTGCTTTGAAGGCTTCCTTCCCCGGAAAGCGGGGGAGCGGGCGTCCAGGTTGGCAGACCTTGCTGCGGAGCGGCGAACCATGGTGTTCTTCGAAGCTCCGCACCGGCTGGAGGTCATGCTCAGGGCGTTGCGGGAGCGGTTCGGCGCCGAGCGCAGGATTGCGGTCTGCCGGGAATTGACCAAGACCTATGAGGAGGTCATCCGGGGAACTGTGGGCGAGCTTCTGCTTTGGGCTGAAGGCAATGAGGTCCGGGGTGAGATCGCAGTGGTGCTGGGCGGAGCGCCTGAGCAGGCGCCGGGAACGCCGGAAGAACATGTAGCGGCCGTCAATGCGCTGGTAGCACAGGGAATCAGGCTTAAGGAAGCCGTTGCTGCGGTGGCCGAAGACGTCCGGGTCAGCAAGCGGGAACTGTACTCCGCCGTTCTGGCGGCGCGCTGAACCGGCCCTGGAGAGACTTTCCAACGGCCGACTGATAGCGCGAAATCGCGCGGGACAGGGCTGTGCACCTGCACAGAGCCGAGCTCATTCTGTAGTGCGTAGAGGCGTAGACCGCCGGTTGCGGCGGCAGTAGTCTGGCAGTTAATCAGCCAACAAGGCGTGCCGCTCGGGCGCCGCTGCACGGCTGGAAAAACCTTACTGACGAGGGAGTCATCGTGACTGTCACTGCACTGCCAGCTGTTACCGCAGAGCGCGAGAGCGAGCTGCTGGCCTCTGTTCCCACCGGCCTGCTTATCAATGGTGAGTGGCGGCCGGCCGCTTCCGGGAAGACGTTCGACGTCGAGGACCCCGCCACGGGCAAGGTGCTGTTGAGCATTGCTGATGCGGGTGCCGAAGACGGCAAGGCTGCCCTGGACGCCGCCGCGGCGGCACAGGAGTCATGGGCGAAGGTCCCGCCGCGGGAACGCGGGGAGATCCTGCGCCGTGCCTTTGATCTGGTGACCGAGCGTGCCGAAGACTTCGCGCTCCTCATGACCATGGAAATGGGCAAGCCGCTGGCCGAAGCCCGCGGCGAAGTGACCTACGGCGCTGAGTTCCTGCGCTGGTTCTCCGAAGAAGCCGTCCGCGCGTTCGGCCGCTACTCGGTCTCCCCAGACGGGAAGTCGCGCCTCCTCGTGACCAAGAAGCCTGTGGGTCCCTGCCTTCTGATTACGCCGTGGAACTTCCCGCTGGCCATGGCCACCCGCAAGATCGCTCCCGCCGTCGCCGCAGGCTGCACCATGGTGCTGAAGTCCGCCAACCTGACACCCCTGACGTCCCAGCTTTTCGCCGCCGTCATGCAGGAAGCCGGCCTGCCCGCCGGCGTCCTGAACGTCATTCCAACCTCCACGGCCGGTGCCACCACCGGCCCGCTGATCAAGGACCAGCGCCTCCGGAAACTTTCCTTCACCGGCTCCACCGAGGTGGGCCGCCGCCTTCTTGCCGACGCGTCCGAAACCGTCCTGCGGACCTCCATGGAGCTCGGCGGCAACGCCCCGTTCGTGGTGTTCGAGGACGCGGACCTGGACGCCGCAGTCGCCGGAGCCATGCTGGCAAAGCTGCGCAACATGGGTGAGGCCTGCACCGCCGCGAACCGTTTCATCGTGCACGAGTCCGTCGCTGACGAGTTCGCGGAGAAGTTCGCCGCCAAGATGTCCGAAATGACCACCGCCCGCGGCACCGAGCCGGACTCAAAGGTGGGTCCGCTGATCGATGCCAAGAGCCGGGACAAGGTCCACGAACTGGTATCCGACGCCGTGTCCTCCGGCGCGAGGGCAGTCTTGGGCGGTGCCCCGGCAGAAGGTCCGGGCTACTTCTACCAGCCCACCATCCTCACTGGAGTCACCGAAGGAACCCGGATCCTGTCCGAGGAAATCTTCGGCCCCGTCGCACCCATCATCACCTTCGGCACCGAAGAGGAAGCCATCCGGCTCGCCAACAACACCGAGTACGGCCTGGTGGCTTACGTCTTCACGAGGGACCTCAACCGCGGCATCCGGATGGGTGAACGCCTTGAAACGGGCATGCTCGGCCTGAACGCCGGCGTGATCTCCAACGCCGCTGCCCCCTTCGGCGGCGTCAAGCAGTCCGGCCTGGGCCGTGAAGGCGGGCTGGAAGGCATCGAGGAATACCTCTACACCCAGTACATCGGCATTGCCGACCCCTACGCAGGCTGAGGCTTCCAAGAAGCCAGGTGCGCATCGGTTGGGGCAACTAGCCTTCGCTGAGGCGCCGGAGGTCGTCGCGCGCCCGTGACCACGAGCGTGCGACGGCCTTTGCCGTCCGTCGGACCTGCCGGCCAAAGAACCGGAACGGCGCCGTCAGCATCCTCCCCCAAAGCGCCATGACCGACGCCGGGAGCCACTCGGCGCGCAGCCTTCTGCCCCGGGTGACGTTGGCCCGCATGGAGCCCTGAAGGGCCACAATCCGGGCGGCGGCCGGCTTGTCCCTGCCCGCCGCGGGGGAATCGCCGGCAGGAGGGCCGTAAGCGCGTCGTTCGAAATCGGCGGTGAGCGAGATGACGGCCTGGTGCGCGGCGTCGTCCATTCCGCCGGGTTCACCGAGCAGAGGCGAGCTGCGGAGCCGGGCCGAATACAACCTGGGCGTCTCACTCGGTCCGGGAGGCAAGCCATAGTCCGTGCCGAGGTCACGGAGCTCGGACCACGCCATGGGGATGGCCGCAGGAGACGGAGGATCAGTGGTTCGCAGCCTGCGGGCCCGGACTCCTAGCCGCACGAGCCTGGGTGAGGACAGCAGGAGGATCAGCACTGCCGATCCTGCCAGGCCCAGCAGCCAAGGCAGAACCTGCGAACCTGCCTCACTGCCCGGGCCGCCGTCACCGGGAACGGGCAATGGTGCCGCGCTGGGCAAAGGCGTGGCTGTCGCACCGTTGGATGGAATGAGGTCGTCATTATTTTCGATGGCTCCCGGGGCGCCTGCTGCCGAGCTTTCGATGGCATACTCGGGGACCACACCACGCGAGGGGGTGGGCTCAAACGGTACCCACCCGAGCCCCTGGAAGTAGAGCTCCGGCCAGGCATGGGCATCACGGGCGTCCACTTCGTACTCGGAAAGTGCTCCTAGTCCGGGGACGTTCACTGTAGCTCCAGTCAGCCGCCCAGGGGCGTAGCCGACGGCGATCCTGCTGGGGATCCCCTCCAACCGGGCCATGACGGCCATAGCGGAGGCGTAGTGGATGCAGTATCCGCTTTTTTGGGTGAGGAAATCGGCGAGCACTGACAGTCCGTTGCCGTCATAGCCGCCTTGGACCGGGGACTGCAGGGAATAAGTGAATTCCGCTGACCGCAGGTATCTCTGGATGGCCATCGCCTTTGCGTAAGCGCTGCCGCCCGATCCGGTGACGGAGTCGGCCGTGGTCCTGACGATGTCAGGAACGTTGCCTGGAACCCGGGTGAAATCCTCCGCAATGCCCTGCACTGCTGCTGAGGACCGGTCGAGCAGACTGGCAGTGAGCCGCGGCGCAGAGGAGACCACGGTGTATTCCTGGCTTCTCGAGTTGGTATCTACCCCTTTGATGCTCAGGGTGGCGGGATCCCAGGACCAGCGCCCGCCCAGCCCCCGGATCGATTCAGGGGCATACGGCACCGGCAGGTATGGGCTCGTGAAGGCGCCCGTTTCCACTGCGGTCACGTAGCGGAGCTGCTCCTCAGCAGGGATCGCGTAGCCAGGCTCGATCGGCCCGGCCACCGGTTGGCGCGATTCCTCACGGTCGTCCGGTCCCCAGGAGTCGCCGTCGAAATTGTCCACCGTGACCGAACGCAGGTAGAGCGGCGTGACGGCGTTCGTAGCGTACGTGATCCGTCCGGTTCCAGCGGGAGTGCGGAGGCTGTTTCCAAGCGTGATCATGGGATTAAGGCCCGTGGACGTGCCCCACGGGTTCACGCGCGACCCTTGCGGGAATGTACCTTGGTCGAAGCCGGGGATCGCCATCGGAATGATCAGCGTGGCCACGAGGGCAACGGATCCGGTGAGTGCGGCCCGCTTCAGATGCCCGGGGTTACGGGCGGTGTCCGCTGGTGTGCCCGCGTCCGGGGCGAACCACTGGCTGCACGCCAGAATCAGCAGGTAGCCGGCCACCGTGGCGCTGAAACTCCACACTCCCACGCTCTGCGGCTTAACCATGGCGGGCACGATCAGGATGGCGAACAGGCCCAGGCCCGTGGTGGCCGGCGTGCCGAGGGGCAACGCCAATGCGTCGATAAGAATGACCATCAGGCCGAGGACCGCGCAGGTCACCATGACGATTCCGGCGTTCGGGGCCACGGGCGCGCTTTCGGCGAGTACCGTCTCGCTGGCACGGCGTATGAACCTGTCAAACTCCTTCATGGTGGCGCCCGACGGGATGATTCCGGCAATGCCTGTGCTGCGGAAGAACGTCAGCGTCAGGATGGCAATGAGCGAAGCGAAGCCGCCGGCGGTGACCAGGAGAGGCTGCGCCCGGGCGGCCCGCAGCGCGGCCATGGTCAGGCAAACCACAAAAACGGTGGTCAGGACCGGCAGATACCACGCCCAGCCCCTCAGGACACCGTTCAGTGACAAGGCCGCGCCGCACACAGACAGCCCTACCGCCCCAGCCATGACCCACGGGTAGGCGCCGACCCGCGCCCTGCCTGGCGCACGGCCGGATGTCTGAGAAATTGCCGGCTCCGCGGTGGAGGAGGTGTGCTTCTCGGGGGCGAGTGTCATCGCGCCACCCCCGCGCCGCGCCGGACATCGGCTGCTGCGGTATCCAGCGCAGCTCCGCCTTGGTCAAAGTGGCTCCATGCTGCAGGCACCGGAACCGCCGGGGACACGGCAACTGCACGCCACCCTCCGCGCCGCAGCTCTTCAAGCTGTTCGTGGAACTCCGACGGCCTTTCGGCGACGATGATGGCGAACGCATTCGCGCCATAGCCTGCGGCCGGGGCCAAGGCATTGGCTTCGGCCATGGACACCCTGCCCAGGAGCGCGATGATAGGACCCCGCATCCGGTGCGCCGAAAGTTTGTCCATGAGTTCGTCGTCGAACGGGGCCGGACCGGAATCCTGCCCAAAGCCATGGTCCCGCCCGATGGCGGCGGCGTCCTTGCGGGGGGCGGCCGCGGGAGCCGGACTCCCACGGCCAGCCTCATTGTGGCCGTGATGGCCGTGATGGCCGTGATGCGGACCGGAGAGCTGGATGGCGGCCAGGCTTTCGGCGATGGACTGCAGCCCACCCGTGCCCACGTACTCCTCCACCTCCGGTTCAGGCGCCGAGGGCGAACGCAGGAAAGCCGGTTCGCCCCGGGCATCGAGCAGCCGCAGCGCATAATTCCGTTCGGCAAGGTGGGTGCTGACGGAGATGGCCGCCACCACTGCCCACTCGAAGGTGCCGCTGGTGAGCATGTCGTGCCCGTCCACGGCAGCGGATCCGCCAAACCCGATCCCGCCGAATCCGGTCCCGGGGCTGCCGGAAAAGGCGACAAACCGCTGGTCCAGGATAATGGTGGCCTCCGGAGTAGTGACCGACTCCTCCTGCCGGACCATCAGTGCTCCGTGCCGGGCAGTCGCCGGCCAATGTACCCGGCGCATGGGGTCGCCGTGCCGGTACTCGCGGGTCATCACGTCATCGTCGCTCGGGTTGGCCCGGATCCGGGTCGCGGTGACGCCGTCGTTCCCGCGAGCCCCAGCGAGTCCCGTGACCGGAAGCTCGACGGCGGCGGGCGTCACCGTGAGGGTGTCGCCGTCGTCGATTGCCTGCCGGTGAAGGGACAGCCCGAACGGGTCAGTGAACTCCGCCGTTACCGGCCCGATGAGAAATTGACCGCGCTGGCTGGAACGCAGGTGGTATTCATACCGGCTGGTGCCACCGGTTGCCGACCGCGCGGGGAATCGGAACGCCGGTGACTCCCCGAACCGCGGGGGCAGCCGCTCCTCCATGATCGCGCGGCCCGTGCCCTGCCCGGTGCGCGCCACAGCCAGCCGGACAGTGGTGGCGGCCGAGGTTTCCACCGGCGAAGGATTAAACTCCCGGTAGACCTGGAATTTGGGCTTGACCAGACGGATTCCGGCCAGCGAGATGAGGGGAAGCACGATCAGCAGGACGCTGAGGCTCAGGAGATCCCGGCGGCCCATGATCTGAGCGGCCAACAGCGACACAGCACCGGCCGCGAGCAGGCCCCAACCGCGCTGGCTGAAAAGGTGGCGGGGCAGTCGGTCCAGCAGTGCCATGGGACTCTGCCTAGTGATTCCTGCGGAGCCCGGAGCCCGGTGGCGTGCCCGGCGCCGGCTTGGCCACGAACCGGGTCGCGGCGTCAGCCAGGTCCTGGCTGACGGGAAGCCTGTTCAGGATGCCGCGGATGACGCTGTGTGGGGTCTCCCCGGCACTGGCGGCCTTGCGGTCCAGGATAATCCGGTGGGCAAGGACAGATTCGGCAACGTTGACCACGTCATCGGGAAGCACAAAATCACGTTCGTCCAGGGCTGCCGTGGCCTTGGCCGCGCGGAGCAGCTGCAGCATCGAGCGAGGACTGGCGCCCAGCCTGAGCAGGGGACTCTCACGGGTGGCCCTGCCCACGGACACGGTGTATTCCTTGACGGCCTGCGATACATAGACCTTCTGGACAGCGGCAATCATCGCCGCGACGTCTGCGGCGGTGACCACGGCCGAGACCTTTGCCAGCGGCGACGTGGCTTGGTGGGTTTCCAGCATTTCGATCTCGGAGTCCTTGTCCGGATAGCCCATGGAGATACGTGCCATAAAGCGGTCCCGCTGCGCTTCCGGCAGGGGATAGGTACCCTCCATCTCGATCGGATTCTGCGTGGCGACCACCATGAACGGCTCATCAAGTTTGTAGGAGTGCCCGTCCACGGTGACCTGGTGCTCCTCCATGCACTCCAAAAGCGCGGACTGTGTCTTGGCCGAGGCCCGGTTGATTTCGTCACCAATGACGATGTTGGCGAACACCGCACCCGGGCGGAACTCGAACAGGCGGGAAGACTGGTTGTAGATGGACACGCCGGTGACGTCGGACGGCAACAGGTCAGGGGTGAACTGGATCCGGCTTACTGTGCAGTCGATGGTCCGTGCGAGGGTCTTGGCGAGCAGCGTCTTGCCGACGCCGGGCACGTCCTCGAGCAGGAGGTGGCCCTGGGCCAGAAGGACGGTCAGGGCCAGTTTTGCGGCCTCAGACTTTCCATCGATGACTGTATTGATCTCGTCCAGGATGCGCCGGCTTGCAGAGTGGAAGGCGGCCGCGTCCATCGCCTGGACCTTGTGGCCGTTCAGCTGCGTGACCGGTTCCGCAATCCCTGCGAAGGTCCGGCCTGCGGTTTCGATCTCATTGACGGCCGTGCGTCGGTGGGAGTCCATCGGCAACCTTTCAGCCCGGTATCGACTGGGACGGGACAGCAAGCCTGCCTTCGCCCGTCGGTGGGCGTTCGC
Source organism: Pseudarthrobacter sp. CCNWLW217 (assembly GCF_037203985.1). NCBI lineage: Bacteria > Bacillati > Actinomycetota > Actinomycetes > Micrococcales > Micrococcaceae > Pseudarthrobacter > Pseudarthrobacter sp. CCNWLW217. The sequence goes on along the minus strand of NZ_JBBCBT010000005.1, from coordinate 91,702 downwards.
ATCTGTTGGTAACAGACTACTAACAGAACTGCCGTGCCTGACAGAGAGTTCCCGTAATTCTCGGTGCATCGGCCGCCGCTAGGCTAGTGGGATGTGCAATTCGCTGATTCCCGCCGCCTACCGTACCGCCGGGACGGACGGTTCAGCCTCGGTTGCGGCTGCTGGCGGGCGGGCCTTTCCGCCGGCGCCCGAGCCACTGCCGGTCCCGGTCATGGACAACCACACCCACCTTGATTTTCCCGACGGCGCGGGGCCAGTAGGGATCTCCGCTGCCTTGGATGCCGCCCAGGCTGTCGGAGTGCAGGGGGTGGTCCAAGTGGGCTGCGACCTCGAATCCTCCCGCTTCACCGTGGAGGCAGTAGGTCAGGACAGCAGGCTGCTGGGTGCTGTGGCACTGCACCCCAATGACGCCCCGGATTACGCCGCCCGCGGCGAGCTGGAGGACGCTTTGGCGGAGATTGAGCGGCTTGCAGCCCATCCCCGCATCCGGGCTATTGGCGAAACCGGGCTGGATTTCTTCCGCACGGAAGGGGAGGGCCTGGTGCATCAGCGCTACTCGTTCAGGCGCCACATAGACATCGCCAAGAGGCTGGGCCTGACCCTCCAGATCCACGACCGCGACGCCCACGATGACGTTGTTAAGGTCCTGCGGGAAGAAGGGGCTCCCGAGCGCGTGGTCTTCCACTGCTTTTCGGGGGACGAGGAGTTGGCCCGAATCTGCAATGCGGAGGGCTGGAACATGTCCTTCGCAGGCACCCTGACCTTCAAGAACGCCCACAATCTTCGGGCGGCGCTCGCAGTGGCCGAACCGGGGCTGGTGCTGGTGGAAACCGATGCGCCCTTCCTCACCCCGCACCCGCACCGTGGCCGGGCAAACGCCAGTTACATGGTGCCGTACACGGTCAGGGCCATGGCTGATGTGACAGGAGCCGACCTTGCGGGGCTTTGTCAGCAGATTAGCGAAAATACCGTGCGGGCCTACGGATCCTGGGACTGAGACCGCGACCAAAGACTGAGGACCTGCGAATACCGGGTATGCAAAATTCTTGGCCGCTTTATAACGCTACGGTTACAGTGGGTAACTATTAGCCGGGGTCGGGGAAGGCCTTCGGATAATTCACTTCATCCGCTGCAGGATCATGGACGGCCGTGATGCCGCATGCCTGCCGCGTGGAGTGTGGCGGCGCAAAGGTGCCCGGAGCTGACCTCAGGGGTTCTGCGCCGGGTGTTTTACTGCGTTTTTCCCCGTGCCCGGATGGTCCTAAAGTTACGGGCAATCGTGGTCAAGCTTTTCACATCTGACGGCAAGTTCAGTTTCGTCAAGGTTGGTACCCAGCTGGTGGTGCTTTGCGCGCTCGTGCTCGGGCTCGTCGCCTTTGTCGGAAATAACAAAACAATCACGCTTAATGTCGACGGCAAGGTCAGTTCAGTCCAGACCTTCGGCGGCACAGTGGGCCAGGTTGTCAAAAGCGCAAAACTGGACCTGAAGCCGGCGGACCGGGTATCGCCGTCCGTCGACGAGACCGTTGAAAACGGCACCGTTATCAATGTGAACATGGCCAAGGCCGTGAAAGTCAGTCTCGATGGCTCCGAAAAGACCGTCAGCACCACGTCCCCGGACGTCGCCGGACTCGTGACCGAGCTCGGTGTGGCCAGTTCGTCGTCCGTGTCCGTTCCGAAGGACGCCCAGCTGGCCGTGGACGGATCGTTCGTCTCCATCACAACGCCCAAGAACGTCAGCATCGTTGCCGACGGAAAAGTCACCACGACAACTACCACCGCCTCCACAGTGGAGGCCGTCCTTGAGGATGCAGGCGTGAGCCTGGGCGTGAACGACCGGAGCTCGCAGCCGGGCAACGCCCCCGTGGTAAACAACATGGTGGTTAAGGTCTCCCGAGTGGATACCGGCCAGACGGCGGCAACCACGGAGGACGTCAAGTTCGAGACGATGACCTCCGAAAGCGCCGATATGTTCAAGGGTGAGAAGAAGGTGACCCAGGCTGGCGCCGCCGGAAAGGTTGAGCGGACCTTCAAACTGGTTTTGGTTGATGGCCGCGAGGCGTCCCGCACACTGGTTTCCGAGACCGTGACCGTTCAGCCTGTGACAGAGCAGGTCACAGTGGGCACCAAGGCGAAGCCGGCAGCCACCGCCCCCGCCGGCACAAACACCGGTGCCGCTGCCCCGGCCATGATGAATGAAGCCATGTGGGACAAGATCGCCCAGTGCGAGTCGGGTGGCAACTGGTCCATCAACACCGGCAACGGCTACTACGGCGGCCTCCAGTTCGACATCCGGACATGGATCGGCTCGGGCGGCGGTGCCTACGCCCCGAACGCCAGCCTGGCCACCAAGGCCCAGCAGATTGATATCGCCAACCGCGTGTACGCACAGCGTGGCCTCCAGCCCTGGGGCTGTGGCTGGGCGGCCACCAGCTAGGACCGTCGCTCCCGATTCACGGGCCAACCCTGCCGTGGCAGCCGACCACAGCCGCGCCGGGCATGACTGAACAATCAACGTAATGGCCGGCCCCGGACTACCGGGGCCGGCCATTACGTTGATTCCGCATGGCGGGGATGGCCGCCGGGATAGGATATCTAGGTGACTGAACCGAGCCCCGCCGCGCCCGCACCCCTCTTCGGTGCCTCCGACATACGCCGGCTGGCGGAAGAGATCGGAATCCGGCCCACAAAGACTCTCGGGCAAAATTTCGTCATCGACGGCAACACCATTCGCAGGATCGTCTCAGTTGCCAATATCGGAGCTGACGAGACGGTCCTGGAGGTGGGTCCTGGGCTCGGCTCCCTGACGCTGGGGCTGCTGGACGCCGCAAAGTCGGTAGTCGCCGTCGAAATTGATCCGGTCCTGGCCGCGAAGCTGCCCCACACCGTTACTGAATGGCGGCCAGGGGCCGTTGACGACTTCCACCTCGTCCAGGCTGACGCGATGAAGGTGACGACGCTGCCCGTGGAACCGACCGCGCTCGTTGCCAACCTTCCCTATAACGTGGCCGTACCAGTGGTCCTCCATCTGCTTCAGCACTTCCCGAGCCTCCAGCACGGCCTCGTGATGGTGCAGGACGAAGTGGCCGACAGGCTCGCGGCAGGACCGGGATCCAAGACGTACGGGGTGCCGTCCGTCAAAGCCGCGTGGTACAGCAGCATGCGCAAGGCCGGGGTGATCGGCATGAACGTGTTCTGGCCTGCACCTAAGATCCACTCCGGGCTAGTGGCCTTCACACGGAGGGAGCCGCCTGCCACCACTGCTACGCGGGAACAAGTCTTCGCTGTGATCGACGCTGCGTTTGCGCAGCGTCGCAAGACCCTGCGGGCAGCCTTGGCCGGCTGGGCGGGTGGTGCGGCCGAGGCCGAGCGCTGCCTGGTGGCAGCTGGCGTCGATCCCACGGCCCGGGGCGAAGTCATCGATATCTTAGCCTTCGCAAGGATTGCCGAAGCCCGCGAGGCCACCGCGTGAATGCGCTTGCAGGACGGTTCGCCGCGCGGACCGTCCGCGTTAAAGCCCCGGGGAAGGTCAACGTTTCCCTGGATGTGGGCCCGCTCCGCCCGGACGGTTACCATTCGGTTGCCAGCGTGTACTTGGCGGTCTCTCTTTACGAAGAGGTCTCCGCCACCAGCATGGAGGCCCCGGGCATTACAGTCAGCATCAGCCCGGACAGCACTCTTGACCTCGACGGCGTGGACATCCCGCTGGATGAGAACAACCTCGCCTACAAAGCCGCTGCCATCATGGCCGATGTCTCCGAACACGCCACGGGGGTCCACCTCGAGATCACCAAGCGCGTGCCGGTGGCTGGAGGCATGGGCGGTGGTTCGGCGGATGCTGCCGCGACGTTGCTGGCGTGCGATGCGTTATGGAACAGCGGCCTGTCACGGGAGGAACTGGCCCACTTGGCGGGGGAGTTGGGTGCCGACGTTCCGTTCTCCCTGCTGGGCGGGACGGCCGTGGGCCTGGGCCTAGGTGACGAACTCTCGCCGGCGCTGGCCAAGGCCCAGACCGACTGGGTGCTGGTGGCAGCTGAGTACGGCCTCAGCACGCCGGAGGTATACCGGACCCTGGACAGGCTTCGCGAGGCCGAGGGTGTTGTGGCAGCCGAGCCTGACGGCGTGGATCCCAAGATCCTGCAGGCATTGCGCAGCGGAGACGCCGAAGCGTTGAGCAGGGTGCTGGTGAACGACCTGCAGCGTGCCTCCATTGAACTGGCCCCGGACCTCCGCAGCACGTTGGGCATGGGCGAATCGCTCGGTGCCATCGCCGGCATCGTCTCAGGCTCGGGTCCCACTGTGGCCCTGCTGGCCCACAGCCCGGCGGCCGCCGAAAGCCTCGCGGAGGACCTGCTGCACCACGGTCTTACGGCCTGGGCTGTGCACGGGCCCGTGCCAGGTGCCCGCATCATCTCCGATACCCTCCTTTAAGAGCCCTCTTCGTATTAAGCAGTAGAAAGCAGTTCCCTTGGCACACCTTCTTGGCGGCGAAAACCTTACGGTTTCGTACGCGACGCGCACCGTCCTGGACGGCATCACCCTCGGACTTGAGGAGGGCGACCGGATCGGCATGGTGGGCCGGAACGGCGACGGCAAGTCGACGCTCATGCGCCTCCTGGCTATGCGCTCCACCCCGGATTCCGGCCGCGTGACCAAGCGCAGCGAAGTCAACATCGGATACCTGGACCAGAGTGACGTACTCGACGGCGACCTTACCGTCGGTGCTGCGATCGTTGGCGACCAAGCCGACTACGAATGGGCCCGCAACCCCCAAATCCGCGAGGTCATGGGCGGACTGGTGTCCGACGTCGACTGGCACGCGAACGTCCACGCCCTGTCCGGTGGGCAGAAGCGGCGGGTGGCGCTTGCCAAGCTGCTGATCGAGGACCATGACGTCATCATGCTCGACGAGCCCACCAACCACCTTGACGTCGAAGGCGTCGCGTGGCTGTCCCGGCACCTGAAGACCCGGTGGCGGGCCAACCAGGGCGCCTTCCTCGTGGTCACACACGACCGCTGGTTCCTCGACGAAGTTTGCACCAAGACCTGGGAAATCCACGACGGCATCATGGACCCGTTCGACGGCGGCTACGCAGCTTACGTCCTGGCCCGCGCCGAGCGTGACCGCTCGGCCACGGTGATGGAAAGCAAGCGCCAGCAACTGGTGAAGAAGGAGCTGGCGTGGCTGAGGCGCGGCGCCCCTGCCCGCACGGCCAAGCCGAAATTCCGGATCGAGGCAGCCAATGCCCTGATCGCCGATGTTCCGGAGCCGCGTGACTCCACGGCACTGAGCAAAATGGCCACGGCCCGCCTGGGCAAGGACGTCCTGGACCTGGAAAACGTGTCGCTGGACTACCTTGGCGGCGACGAAGGGCAGAAGCTCTTCGACAACATCACCCTGCGGCTTGCGCCTGGTGAGCGGCTGGGCCTGGTGGGCGTCAACGGGGCCGGCAAGACCACCCTGCTGAAGCTCCTCAACGGCCAGATCGAGCCGTCCTCCGGCAAGCTGAAGCGCGGCAAGACTGTGGTCACCGCCGTGCTGACCCAGGAAGTCAAAGAACTCGACGACGTCTCGGACCTCCGTGTTATCGAAGTGATCGAGCGCGAGAAACGATCCTTCAACGTGGGCGGCAAAGAATTCACGGCTGGCCAGCTGGTGGAGCAGCTTGGCTTCACGAAGGAGAAGCAGTGGACTCCGGTGAAGGATCTTTCCGGCGGTGAGCGCCGGCGCCTCCAGCTGCTGCGGCTGCTGGTGGGGGAGCCCAACGTGCTGATGCTCGATGAGCCCACCAACGACCTTGACACGGACACCCTCGCCGCCGTCGAGGACGTCCTGGACGGCTGGCCGGGCACCCTCGTGGTGGTGAGCCACGACCGCTACCTGCTGGAGCGTGTCACCGACCACCAGATGGCACTCCTGGGTGACGGGAAGATCCGCGCCCTGCCGCGTGGCGTGGACCAGTACCTGGAGCTCCGCGAATCAGCGTTGGCCGGATCCACCATCACCGGCGGCGGCAATCCCGTCACCGGTCCGAGCGGCAGCGCAGCTCCCGCATCCTCCGGAGCCTCCGAAGCCGAAAAGCGCGACGCCCGCAAGGCCAAGAACCGGATCGAACGCCAATTGGGCAAGCTCGAACAGCAGGAAAAGAAGCTCCACGACCAGATGGTCAAAAGCACCGCGGAGAACGACTTCGATGCCCTGGGCGAGCAAAACAAGAAGCTCAAGGACCTCGCCGGTGAACGCGAAGCGCTGGAACTCGAATGGTTAGAGGCCCTGGAAGTCCTCGGCGAATAGCCTGTTGAGCCTCGCCGGCCTCGGTCGCCTTGGGCGAGGGCACGTTACCTTGCCGCCGTGGAACAGTAGGCAACCCACGCGGAACCTTCTGCAGGTTGGGGGTGGTGGTGCCTGGCGGCTGATCCCCAATGGAACCTTCGGCAATCGCGGGGCAGGGGGTCTTCGTGTAGTCGCGCATCGCGGCGCATCGGGCGCTGGAGGTCGCTCAGCGACCGCAGGTGCCCCTATGCGTCGTGTCTAAGCGACGGCGAAGGGCCACTGCGCCGCAAAGGTGACCAGGGGACGGCGAAGGGCCACTGCGCCGCCGTGGTGACCACGGACGACCGCGAAGGGCGCCTGCGCCGTGGTGGTGACCACTGCCGGAAACTAAGCCTCGCCGCGGAGCTCCGGGTCCTTTTTGAGGCCTGTGAGGCCGTTCCAGGCGAGGTTGACCAGGTGTGCCGCGACCGTGTGTTTGTCCGGCTGGCGGCTGTCCTGCCACCACTGGCCGGTCATGGCCACCATGCCCACGAGCATCTGCGCGTACATGGCGCCGTCCTCGGCGCTGAAGCCGCGGCGGTCGAATTCGTCGGAAAGAATGTGTTCCACCCGGGCGGTGACGTGGGACAGCAGCGTGGAAAAGGCGCCTTCCGGCTGGGACGGCGGAGCGTCCCGCATCAGGATGCGGAAGCCGTCGGTGCGGTCCTCGATGTAGGTCAGCAGGGCGAGGGCGGCACGCTCCACCATGATGCGCGGCTTGGCTTCTTCGGTCAGGGCGGTGTTGATCGAGTCGAGCAGGATGCGGAACTCGAAGTCCACTACCTCCGTGTACAGGCCTTCCTTGGAACCGAAGTGTTCATAGATGACCGGTTTGGATACCCCGGCGCAGGCGGCAATCTCCTCAATCGTTGTTCCGTCGAGCCCTCGGATGGCAAAGAGCCCGCGTCCCACCTCGATCAGCTGGCTGCGCCGCTGCAGGCCTGTCATACGAATCCGAGGAGGGTTGTTGGTCACATTTCCATCATGCCTTACCGTCGGGCAGCGCCTCGATGAAGGCGGATTCTGGCCGATGTCGCATCGGGCCCCGAACCCATGGCAAAATAAATACTTGTGCCCGGGCCTCGTGCCGGCGGCATGGTCCGCTCTGGTGTAATGGCAGCACCCCGGCCTTTGGAGCCGTGGAGTATAGGTTCGAATCCTATGGGCGGAACTGCTGTGCGATGACCGTCCAGTAGGATGATCTCGGTGCCGCACCAGGCCGCCGGCCCGGCCGGCACCGCGCCGGCGCACGGCGCACGCAAGCACCGCGCAAACAAAGCAAGGAGAGCCCGTACGTGATCCCCGAGACTACCGGCCCAGCCGCCGTCATCGTTCTGGCAGCAGGCGCCGGTACCCGGATGAAATCCCGTACACCCAAGATCCTCCACGAAATTGGCGGCCGCTCCATGGTGGGGCATGCCTTGCTGGCCGCCCGCAGCATCAACCCCCGGCAGCTGGCCCTTGTTGTCCGGCATGAGCGTGACCTCGTGGCCAAGCACCTGGTGGACCTTGACCCGGACGCCGTCATCGTTGACCAGGATGACATTCCGGGCACCGGCCGCGCCGTTGAAGTTGCGCTCCACGCCCTCGACGCACACCAGCCGCTGACCGGCACGGTCGTTGTCACTTATGGGGATGTTCCGCTTTTGACCGGCAGCCTGCTGGCCGAACTGGTTGCCACCCATGAACGCGAATCCAACGCGGTGACCGTCCTGACGGCTGTGCTGGACGACGCCACCGGCTATGGCCGAATCCTGCGCGGCGACGACGGAACCGTCACCGGCATCCGTGAGCACAAGGATGCTTCCGAAGCAGAGCGGCTCATCCGCGAGGTCAACTCCGGCATTTACGCCTTCGACGCCGGTGTCTTGCGCGATGCGCTGGTGCACGTCACCACCGAGAATTCGCAGGGCGAAAAGTACCTCACTGACGTCTTGGGGCTGGCCAGGCAGTCGGGCGGCCGGGTCGCCGCCGTCGTCACCGAGGACCGCTGGCAGGTTGAGGGCGCGAACGACCGCGTCCAACTGTCGGCGCTCGGGGCAGAACTCAACCGCCGGACAGTCGAGGCCTGGATGCGGGCCGGCGTCACCGTGGTAGACCCCGCCACCACCTGGATCGATTCCACCGTCACACTCGATGAGGACGTCCGGATCCTGCCCAATACCCAACTGCACGGCGCCACGAAGGTGGCCCGCGACGCCGTCGTCGGCCCCGACACCACCCTGACGGACGTTGTAGTGGGTGAAGGAGCAAAGGTGGTCCGCACCCATGGTTCCGGCGCGGTGATTGGAGCGGATGCCGCCGTCGGGCCCTTCACGTATCTCCGTCCCGGCACCGTCCTGGGCGACACCGGCAAAATTGGCGCCTTCTACGAAACGAAGAACGTCACCATCGGCCGCGGCTCCAAACTGTCCCACCTGGGCTATGCCGGCGACGCCGAGATCGGCGAGGACACCAACATCGGTTGCGGCAACATCACGGCCAATTACGACGGCGAGAAGAAGCACCGCACGGTCATCGGCTCCGGCGTCCGCACAGGTTCCAACACAGTGTTTGTGGCCCCCGTCACCGTGGGTGACGGGGCCTACAGCGGTGCCGGCGCCGTGATCCGCAAGGACGTACCGGCCGGCGCGCTGGCAGTGACGCTCGCCGCGCAGCGAAACTCGGAAGGCTGGGTCCTGGCCAACCGGCCCGGCACACGCTCCGCAGAGCTGGCCCAGGCGGCCACCGAAGATTCCTCAAGTACCCAGGCACCTACAGAAGAGGGCAAGCAATAATGAGCGAAATTACGGCGCACGGCGAGAAGAAGCTGGTGCTTGCCGCGGGGCGGGCACATCCCGAGCTTGCCCGGGAGATCGCTAAGGAGCTGGGAACCGAGCTGCTGCCCATCGACGCGTATGACTTCGCCAACGGGGAAATCTACGTGCGCGCCGGTGAGAGCGTCCGCGGCACGGATGCCTTCGTCATCCAGGCGCACCCGGCACCGCTGAACAACCACCTCATGGAGCAGCTGATCATGATTGATTCGCTGAAGCGGGCATCCGCCAAGCGCATCACCGTAGTTTCACCGTTCTACCCTTACTCCCGGCAAGACAAGAAGGGCCGCGGCCGCGAGCCGATTTCCGCCCGTCTGGTCGCAGATCTGTACAAGACTGCCGGTGCTGACCGCATCATGAGCGTTGACCTGCACACTTCCCAGATCCAGGGATTCTTCGACGGCCCCGTTGACCACCTCATGGCCATCCCGCTGCTCGCTGACTACATCCGCACACGGGTTGCCGCGGACAACATCACGGTCGTCTCCCCGGACACTGGACGCGTCCGGGTGGCCGAGCAGTGGGCGGAGCGCCTCGGCGGCGCCCCGCTGGCCTTCGTGCACAAGAGCCGCGACCTCACCGTTCCAAACCAGGCAGTCTCCAAAACCGTTGTTGGCCAGATCGAAGGCCGCACCTGTGTCCTGATCGACGACATGATCGATACGGGCGGAACCATCTCCGGAGCCGTCCAGGTGCTCAAGAACGCCGGGGCAAAGGATGTCATCATCGCCGCGACCCACGCCGTCTTCTCCGACCCTGCCGCCCGCCGGTTGTCCGAGTCAGGCGCCCGCGAAGTGGTGGTCACCGACACCCTGCCCATTCCTGCCGCCAAGCGCTTCCCCCAGCTGACGGTGCTGTCCATCGCGCCCCTGATTGGACGCGCCATCCGCGAAGTGTTCGACGACGGATCCGTCACCAGCCTGTTCGACGGCAACGCCTGATCCTGCTGGTGGGGCCAGCCGGGACCCGGCTGGCCCCACCACGCCTTATCCGTATTGCGCCCCGTTTTCAGGAATTGGGCCCGGCGCTGATAAGCTGTTCCACGAAACCTTGGCGAGGGAGAGCACCTGGTTGCCGTTCTGCGGACATCAGATTGCAGGTCTCCGTTATCGACTGGGTCTGAACCTCCCTTCTTGAAGGGCCGCCCGCGGGCCGCCCGGCGTTGAAGGTCGCAACAGACCTCCGCCCTTGCTGAACACCGTTTAGTCTTCAAGGAGAAACACATGTCTGAGCAGAAGCTCGCAGCAGAAGTACGCACTGAATTCGGCAAGGGCTTCGCCCGCCGCGCCCGCATGGCCGGCCAGATCCCGGCTGTCATCTACGGCCACGGTGCAGAGCCGATCCACATCACCCTGCCAGCAAAGGCCACCACCCTGGCCGTCCGCACCGCCAACGCCCTGCTGTCCCTGGACATCAACGGCGAAGGCCACCTGGCACTCGTCAAGGACGTCCAGCGCGACCCCATCAAGCAGATCATCGAGCACATCGACCTGCTGACCGTCCGCAAGGGCGAGAAGGTCACGGTCGACATCCCCGTCCACGTCGTAGGCGAACTTGCCCCGGGCAACGTCTACAACCAGGAACTGACCGTTATCTCCCTCGAAGCCGAGGCAACCCACCTGCCCACCGCCGTCGAGGTGAGCATCGAAGGCCGCAGCGCCGGCGAGCACATCCACGCTTCCGACCTCGTTCTTCCCAAGGGCGCTGTCCTGCTGGCCGACGCTGACGCCCTGGTTGTCAACATCTCCGAGGCCACCGAGGTCACCGAAGAAGAGGCATCCGAAGGCGCCACTGAGGCTTCCTCGGCAGCAGCCGAGTAATTTCGGACCGCAGCAGCAGTGGCCGGATCCCCCACGGGATCCGGCCACTGCCGTTTTACCACCTTAGGATTGACGCATGACTGACACGTGGCTGATCGTTGGCCTCGGGAATCCCGGGACCGAGTACAAAGGCAACAGGCACAACGTAGGCCAGATGGTCCTGGATGAACTAGCCAGCCGGATCGGCGGCAGTTTCAAGACGCACAAGGCCCGGGCCCAGGTACTCGAAGGCCGCCTGGGGATTGGTGGCCCCCGCGTTGTGCTGGCCAAACCCATGAGCTACATGAATGTTTCCGGCGGCCCCGTCGCAGCGCTGGCCAATTTTTACGGCATCGGACCGGACCATGTCGTTGCAGTGCACGACGAGATCGACATCCCCTTTAATACGGTCAAACTGAAGTCCGGCGGTGGGGAAGGCGGGCACAACGGATTGCGCGACATGTCCAAGGCCCTGTCAACCAAGGATTATCTGCGGGTCCGGGTTGGGGTCGGACGGCCTCCCGGGCGGATGGACACCGCCGACTACGTCCTTCGCGACTTCGGCACGGCTGAGCGCAAGGAGCTGCCGTTCCTGCTGGATGAAGCGGCAGACGCCGTGGATGTGCTGGTCAGGGAAGGACTGACCGTGGCGCAGCAAAAGTTCCATCCGGCAAAGTCCCAGTTGTAGCAAAAAAAACTTAATCGCCAGTTAGCTGTCTAGTAGTCAGTACCTCGGGGTAGTCTTCTTCCTAAGCGGGGGAGCGATGGGGCTTTATCTCCGCTAGGGCGGGATCTAGGGGATAAGTTCATGTCAATCGAGCCACTCAGCTGGGGACGTGGGTCAACGCTCAACGACGTTGAGTTGCCCACGGACACGGCTGCACAGTCCGAGCACCAGAGATGGTCCGTCCCTGCCCGGAGTGCCAACCTCGAAGCCGTACGCACAGCGCTGACGAGCAAAGATTCCTATGGCGTGATTATCACCGGTGGCAGGGGAGTGGGGAAATCCTCCCTGGCCAGGACCGCCGTTGCCGAGTTGGGCCCGGATATTTGGGCTCTCCAGCTGCGCAGCGGCCACCCTGCCTCGAAGACCCCCTACGGCTGCCTCTCCTTTTTACTGGCACGGCTTCCCCAGGCCTACATGGGTTCCCCGACGGCCATCCTCCGGGGCATCACGTCCCTGATCAGGAGTGACGCAGCAGGCCGGCCCTGCGTTATCACCCTGGACACGGCGGGGAGCATCGACGACATGAGCGCCGGTGTCCTCCTGAACATCCTCCTGACCGGGACAGCCAGGATCGTCGCGGTGGCCCCGAAGAGCAGCGACTTGCCCGCAGACTTCCATTGGCTGCTCACCGAGCGCCGCCTGACCGAAGTCAGGCTGGACAACCTGAACGAGCTTCAGACCCGCCAGGTGCTGTTGTCTTTGCTGGGCCATCGCGTTTCCGCGTCGCTGGTGAGCATCTACCACAACATGGTGGGCGGCAATCCGCTGTTGTTAAAAGCGCTGGTGACGGAGCAGCAGCTCTCCGGGAACCTGGTGCTTTCAGATTCTGTGTGGACACTGCGGGACAAGGTGGTGCTGGACGGCGCCGCAAGCCTGGACGACATTGTGCGTTCCAGATGGGCGAGGAAGACTCCTGAGACACGGGAGGTCATCGAAATGCTCTCGTGTGCCCGGAGCGTGGAATTGTCCGCCCTCACATCGATTTTCGGTGCCGGCATCGTCGCTGATATGGAAGACGCGGGCCTCCTGGATATCGATGGCTCGGACGGCCGCTGGGTATCGCTCCGCGAAAAGTACCTTGGCGACGTCGTCCGCTCCTGGCTCAGCATCGCCCGTCGCAGGGAACTCCGCTCCCAGCTCCTGGGCGGCAAGGAACCGGACCCGGGCTCCATGACCGTCGAGGAGCTGATGGCGTTTGCCGCCTGGACCCGGGAATGCGAGGCCGAACTCAGCCCAGCGATGGCCCTGGCTGCCGCCGAAGCGTCCATTCAGCTCTTCGATCCGCATTCCGCCCTCGCCTACGCGGAGACCCTGACCAGGGGTGACCCCCAGTGGGTGCCCGGTCAGCGGCAGAAGGCCGCAGCGTACCTCCTGTTGGACCTCCCGATCCAAGCCATGGCTGCCCTCGACGACATTACGCAGCCGCAGCTGGACAACCTGGATGCGGATGAATACGCCCAGGTTGTGGCCGCAAAGGCCAAAGTCATGGTTTGGCTGCCCGAACACACCGGAAGGGTCCCGGGCCTGCTTGAGGAGGCAAGGACACGGCTGGGCGTAGGCCCGGAACTTGCCAAGGGATGGCCCTCCCCCCTAGCCATTGCCGCCAACCGCATCAGCCTCAGTGAATTCGAATACAAGGCTTTCGTGGGCGACTTCGCGTCCATGGTTCCCGCGCTCGAAGCCGCCTCCGACGCTACCCGCAACCCGGACGTCTCGTTCAGGATGAATGCCTCAATCATCCTGATGACTGCGCTGTCATTGACCGGGCGGGAAATGGACGCCCTCAGCCTGATGCGGACGCTCGGTGGCCAGATTTCGGACGCTGCCCAGATCGTTGGCCTGCGCGAGGAATACACCAGCCGCGCCTACTTTGTCCTGCTGATGGCAGGGCAGTGGCGGCGCTGCATCGACCTCCTGGACCCGCCGGCGGTGACGGATGCGCACCGTCTCCCGTACCGCAGCGCGGCCACTGAGTTGGCTGCCGGCATCGCGTATGTGTACAGCGGAAGGGGAGCGGCCGCTCTGGACCCGCTGCTCTCCGCTGCGGCCCAGCTCGAACTCCGGCCGCTGCACAGCTCCCTGCGTTCCGCATACGCCGCGACCGCGTTGGCCTACGCCCAGATTGGGACCGCCGGCCAGTCCCGCAGGTACCTGGAGAAGCTCCAGCGTACGGCAGGTCCTTGTGACTTCATGACCGGAAGCATTATCGAATTCTGCTCCGACATGGCCGGCAGGTGGCTGGGGGAGCACGACGCCGCCGCCCGCCTCAAGGAGTCCGCTCGCCGGAACATCGAGGCGGGACGGTTCACCGTTGCCGGGATCAGTCTGCTGGGAGCAACGGTCAATGGCACCGACGCCGACTTCAGGCTCCTGGAACAAGTGGCGGGGCATCGGCAGGGACCGTTGGCGGAAATCTCCCGCCTGATCGCCGTGGGCAGCAGGACGAAGGATGCAAAGACCCTGCTGGCCGGCGGAGAACTCGCGGCAACCCTGGAACTGGACGCCGTGGAAGCACGGTGCATGGCCCTTGCCGTGGACTACGCCCGGCAGGCAGGGGACTCCGTGTCGGCAAGGACTGCGCAGGCACGGCTGGATATACTGGCTGCCACTGTCGCCAACCTTCCGATCGTGCCGAGCACCGGCAGCCCCCTGCTGACAAGCCGGGAGCGCCAAATTGCACGGCTGGCCGGAAGGGGAGCGTCAAACCGGGACATTGCGCTGGAGATGGGTGTCTCGGTCCGTACCGTTGAAGGCCACCTGTACCAGGTCTTCACCAAACTCGGAGTTACTTCCAGGGGTGATCTGACTGGACTCGTCTAATGGCCACGCACCAAGATCAGGCGCATCGTCCCGACTTTTGACGGGACGGCGGGAGCCGCTGGACCGGATCTGCAACATCATCCGCAGCCGCACCAGCCAGGCCGTCTTCCTGATGGCGGGGCCCGGCATCGGCAAGTCCGCGCTGGCCGAAGCCATCACCGAGCGGCTGTCCCCGGAGATGATCGTTCTGCGCATCCACGGCAGTTCATCCCTGTCAGGGGTCCCCTTTGGGGTGCTGACCCCGTACACGGCTGAGCTGACGGCGGAAGATTCCGTCTCCCCGGTGGCTGTCCTTAGGTCCGTGTGGAAATATTTCGAAAAACTCAAGGACGGGAAGGACACTCCGCTGCTGCTGGTGGTTGACGACGCCCATCAGCTCGACGAGGCCAGCGCTGGCATCGTGGCAGATATGATCTCCGCCGGCTGGGCGAGCGTGGTAGCCGCCGGCAGGCCGCGCCCTGGCCTGCCGCAGCCGCTCGACCAGCTCTGGTACGACGGTCTGGCGGACCGGGTGGACCTGCGGCCGCTCAACCGGGAGCAGATCGAAGAAGTCCTGGCACACGCCCTGGACGGCAGCGTTCCCGCAGGAACGGTTGACTCCATCTGGAACGCCTCAGGCGGCAACCCCCGGATCCTCGATGCCCTGCTCCACGACGCGGCAGAGCAAGGGGTCCTCGCCAAGCGGAACGGAATTTGGATGCTGCTCGGGCCGCTGCCCTCCGAAGGACCCAGGCTTTCGTCCGTGGTTTCCAAGGATCTCCTCCGCCGCCGGCCTGAGGAACAGGAAGCACTGAAGCTGGTCGCCCTGGCCGAGCCCGTGGGCCGCAAGGTGATCGAGGACATCTGTGGAGCCGAGCTGGTCCGTTCATTACTGGACCAGCAGACTGTTGTGGAAAGCAACGGCAGCCCTGCCGTGCTGAGGATGTGGAACGGCCTCATTGGTGACGCTGTCAGGAAAAGCGTGTCCGTCTCACGCAGCCTGCAGCTCCTTGAAAAACTCCGCGCCCAGCAGGAAGCGCCGCCCTCCAGTCCTGAAGGCAGGCTGCGGGCCGCCGCATGGGCGCTCGAATGCGGCCTCCGGGTTCCGGACACGGAACTGCTGGAGGCGGCGGGTACGGCTATCGCAGGATACGGGAACGGGAACGCCCGGATGTTGGCCACCAGGGTTCAGGATCCAGTCCTCGCACCACACGCCCGCGCCATTCAGGCAAGGGCCCTGTTCAACGAGGCGCATTATTCCGAGGCAGCCGGCGTGCTGGACCGGTGCTGGCTGGAACTGGCGGACAGTTCCGAGGCGGCCCACGTCCTGCTGCTGCGCATAGCTGCCCATCAGGCCCTTGGACAACCCGTCGCAGCCATCGTCGCCGAATCCCGGGAACTCCTGCGCCAGGCCGGGCTCCTGGAAGAACCCTCGGCTCCCCATCCGGACGGGGCGGAATCCGGCACGTCCGTGGATTCCACTGCAGCCGCCGGCACGGGGCCCTGGCAGCTTCAGATGCTGCGCCTCCTGGAACTAGGCGAAGCAGGGGACTACAACGCCCTTGGGACAGCCGTCCAGGACATTAGGAGCCGTAACCCCGCAGAGCCCGTGGACGACGCCCTCCGGGCCATCGGACTGGCGCTCTATTCCCAGACGCTGTCAGTGGCTGGGCGCGGCGTCCAGGGCCTCGATGCCGCTTTGCTGGCCGCCTCTGAACTTCCTGCCCTTCGCGACGGTGTGTTCTTTTTCAACGAGTTTGTCCTGGGTCGCATGGTCATGGGCTACTTGGCCATGGGCGAATGGGAATCCGCCGAACGGGAGCTGGCCAACTACGCGTTGGAACAGGCCCCCGGAGCCCCATGCTTCAGCGGAGCCGTCCAGCTCCTCCGGGGTTACTCGCTGCTGCGCCAGGGCCGGATTGAACGTGCCTACCAGATGCTGCTTCCGGCAGTTGAGGCACTCAGGCTCAACGATCCCCTCCAGCTGTTCCGGTTCGGCTCATCGCTGGGCTTCTACGTGGCCGCAAGGCTCGGAGATGCCGCGCAGGCCAAGCGGTTGGAGCTGGACTATAAGGACTCAATCCCAGGCTCGCCCTCCAACGAGCTCCTTGCCAAAGCCTATGCCGACGCTGCTGCCGAGTACGCGGGCCGTGATGGCAAAGGGCTGGCCTCGATCCACACCTTGGCCACTACTCCGGAAGTCTCGGCCAGGGAGGGGATGAACCTGGAGTTCCTGGCCATCTGCTGGGACCTGGGCGACCACTCCGTCATCCCGCTCGTGCTGGCCCTCGCCGGTAAAGTGGAAGGCCGGTGGGCGGCGGCCATGCTGACGCTGGCCCGGAACTGGGAATCCGCGGACGCCGACGCCCTGATGGAAACCGCTACGAACCTTGAAGCAACTGGATTCGTCAACCTGGCCCGCGAGGCCTATGCCAGGGCAAGCACGCTCCTGGAACAGTCCGGTGAGCGGCGGCGGTCCAGGCAGGCAATCGCCCTTCGGGAGAAATGCGACCACGAACTGGGCGAGCGGTTCCGCGAAGGACACTTCATCGCCGCCGCGCCGGCAGTGCACCTGACCCGGCGCGAACAGGACATCGTGGAGTTGGCGCTGCAGGGCCTCACTGACCGGGAGATCGCCCAGCGGCTGATGGTGTCAGTACGCACGGTGGAAGGCCACCTCTACCGTACCTACGTCAAGCTCGGTGTCCGCAGCCGCGACGAACTTGCCTCGGCCCTGCCAAAGTAGGCGCCTCGACCAAGCCCTGCCCGGACCGCCTTTCCCTGGGACAGCGGTGCTTTCGGCGTGTGGGGGAGTACCTAGGTGGTTTTGTTTCCAAATACGCGTATCGGCAGTGCGTAACCCGTAGTAAGGCCGCTTGAAAGTCGAGTACCCCCTACTCGTGTACTGGGCTGCCTGGCGCGATTAACTAATACAAGCAGGAAGAAGCGGACCGAAAGAAGCCGCAGACCCCGCTGAAGTACTTACTCAGGCCTCCTCGCACTATAACTTCCGGCCCGCAACGGCCGGACTGAGACGGGGCCGGCGACGTCAGAGTCTTCTGAGACCGAGGCTCTCCCCCCAGCCGTCGCCGGCCCTCCACTCTCCGGCTGAAGCCCGGAACGACTGTGGCGGCCACCTTTAGGGGGCCGCCACAGTCGTGCTGTGGGACAATTGAGTGTCATCCATTGACATCTCAAGGAGTGAGTGTTGGCCGTAGTAACAACCCCAGCAACGCTGGAACGGGCTTTGCCGGCCATGGACAACGCCGAAGTGCTTCGGATCCGGAACGACTTCCCGGTGCTTGGGCAGTTGGTGAATGGCCGTCCGCTGGTCTACCTCGATTCCGGTGCTACTTCGCAGAACCCCCTCAGTGTGATTGAGGCAGAGCAGGAATTCTACGAGCAACGGAATGCGGCAGTGCACCGCGGTGCCCACTTCCTTGCCGTTGAAGCTACAGAGGTCTTCGAAGACGCCCGCCAGACTGTGGCCGACTTTATCGGGGCCGACTACTCAGAAACAGTGTGGACGTCCAACGCCACCGAGGGACTCAACCTGGTCAGCTACGCACTGTCCAACGCTGCACTGTGGGCTGCCCAGGGACGCGGGGACGCCAGGCTCAAGGACTTAGGTATAGGGCCGGGTGACCAGATTGTGGTCACCGAAATGGAACACCACGCCAACCTCATCCCCTGGCAGGAGCTTGCCTTCAGGACCGGGGCTACGCTCCGCTATATCCCGATCAACGACGCCGGCAGCCTGCAGATGGACGAGGCTGCCCACATCCTGGGCAGCAGGACCAAAGTCCTTGCCTTCACCCATGCGTCCAATGTGCTTGGAACCATCAACCCCGTCCAGGAACTGGTGGAGCTGGGCCGCAAGGCCGGAGCGCTGGTTGTCCTGGACGCGTGCCAGTCCGCCCCACATCTGCCGCTGGACGTCAAAGCCTTGGACGTTGACTTCGCTGTCTTCTCCGGGCACAAGATGCTTGCACCCACCGGAATCGGTGTGCTGTATGGCAAGCAGGAGATCCTGGACATCCTGCCTCCGTTCCTCACCGGGGGCTCCATGATCACCACTGTGACCATGGACCGGGCGGAGTACTTGCCGGCCCCGCAACGGTTTGAAGCCGGCACTCAGCGCATTTCCCAGGCTGTTGCGTTGGCAGCAGCGGCAAATTACCTCACCGAGACGGGCTTGGAGCGCGTCCACCGCTGGGAATCTGAGCTTGGCCAGCGCATGGTGGCTGGACTGGAAAACATTCCGGGGATACGCGTCCTTGGCCCTGCTGCGGGTCAGGAGAGGATCGGCCTCGCGGCCTTCGCCGTTGAAGGGGTGCACGCCCACGACGTCGGACAGTTCCTCGATTCGCAGGGTATCGCCGTCCGGGTGGGGCACCATTGTGCCCAGCCGCTGCACCGCCGCTTGGGACTGACCGCGACGACACGGGCCAGCGCCTATCTGTACAACACCACCGACGACGTCGACGCATTCCTGGAATCCGTGGCTGAGGTCCGGTCCTACTTCCGCGCCTAGAACGATTTCCCGAAGGTAAACGATCATGAGCCTTGACCAGTTGTACCAGCAGATCATCCTGGACCATTCCAAAGTCCGCCACGGCAGCGGCCTTGCCGGTGCGGCTGCACCCGAGGGCGCCTCCACCGGGCAGTCACACCAGCTCAACCCCGTCTGCGGCGACGAAGTCACACTCCGGGTTGCGGTGGCGGACGGCAAGGTTGCACAGGTTTCCTGGGACGGCGAGGGCTGCTCCATCTCCATGGCCTCAGCCTCAGTCCTGAGCGAGCTGGCCGAAGGGCTGTCAGTGGCCGAACTCCACACGATCATCGATAACTTCCGCGAAGTCTTGCGGTCCCGCGGAAAGATCCACGCCGATCCTGAGATCCTTGGCGACGCCGCCGCGTTTGAGGGTGTGGCCCGTTACGCAGCCAGGGTCAAGTGCGCCATGATTTCCTGGGTAGCGGCCGAGGACGCCCTGAACCAGGCATCCTGAGCCTGATGCCACCTTCCTGAGTCCCCCGCGGCCGCGTCGGAGTGCTGGTAGCCATGGTGCTGTTCCCGGGCAGCGTCGCACACTTCGTCACTGTCTACGCTTTGGACCCCGACCATCATCGATGACGCCTCCACATGTGTGGGCCGGATAAGGTCACGGGCGGCGGTCTTCTTCGTAAACGTCCGGGACTCCGTCCCGGTCAGTGTCGACGGCCTCCTCCGCCTCTACGGCACGGTACTGACGGTTCCGGGTGCCCAGGACTGCCGCGGCTAAGAGGGCGGCCAGCAGCGATGCGGCGAGGATCCCCACCTTGGCGTGGTCATCGTGGGCGCTGCCCTGTCCGAAGCTCAGCTCGGCCACGAGGAGCGAAACTGTGAAGCCGATCCCGGCCAAAAGGGACATCCCAAATACATCAATCCACTTCAAGGACCTGTCCAAGGACGCTCTGGTGGCCTTTGTGAGGAGCCATGTGGTGCCCAGGATCCCAATCGGTTTGCCCAACACCAACGCCACGATGATGCCGATGGCTACAGGGTCAGTCAGAGCCGAGATCAGACCATCCCGGCCACCTACGGCGACACCGGCGGAGAAGAAGGCAAAGACCGGGACCGCGATGCCGGCTGAAATCGGCCGGAACCGGTGTTCGAAGATCTCAGAGAGGCCAGGTCCTGCAGCGGGGCCGCCGCTGGCCTGCGACCGGATGACAGGGATGGCGAACCCCAGCAGTACACCGGCGACGGTGGCGTGGATACCGGAGGCGTGCACCAATGCCCAGGTGATCACGCCCAAGGGAAGGAGGATCACCCACGCCGCAGCGGGTCTGGTCCCGAAGAACCGGCGGTACTTCTGGGCCAGGAAGGTGTACACCGCCAGCGGAATGAGGGCCAGCAGCAGCGGCCCGGCCTGGATGTTGCTGGAATAGAACACCGCGATGATGCTGATGGCCAGGAGGTCATCGACCACGGCCAAAGTCAGGAGGAAGATCCGTAGCGCACTGGGCAGGTGCGACCCGATGATCGCCAACACGGCCACGGCGAAGGCGATGTCCGTCGCCGTGGGGATAGCCCAGCCCCGCAGGGTCCCAGGACTGCTCAGATTGATCAGCGCATAGATGATTGCAGGGACTGCGACGCCTCCAACGGCCGCTGCGATGGGCACCACGGATTTACTGAATTGGCGAAGGTCTCCGGCCACGAACTCACGTTTGAGTTCCAGCCCGACGAGGAAGAAGAAGATCGCCAACAATCCGTCGGCGGCCCACGCCCCCAGGCTGAGTTCCAGGTGCCACGGCTCGAAGCCGATGCGGAAGTCGCGCAAAGCGAAGTAGCTGTCGGAAGCCGGGGAGTTTGCCCAGATCAGGGCAATGACCGCTGCGGCGACCAACAAGATGCCGCCAACGGTTTCCTTCCGCAGGATCTCGCCGATGCGCAGCACTTCGGCGTAGCTTCCTCGTCCCAAAACGGAGGAGCGCTGAGGAGCAGACGGGTTTTTGTTCACGAAGGTGTCCTAAACAAGGGGTCGACAAAAATATTGCCGACCAGACTTCCCGGCGCACCTCTGACCAGTCTAGACGACGCTTCCCTCGGGGCGGGCCAGGGCATGGCCTCATTCAAGTAGCTGTCCCGGATCCACCTGAGTACAAACAGGTAGCCGCCAGTAGTCAAGACAGGTAGCAATTACGGGTGCACCCCATGTGCCAAGGGGCTTGACTTGTACTAATTCCAGGAACCCACCCAGAAGAGGTCTCAGGATGAGCCAGGTCAGGGTATTCGCCGTCCCTAAAAGCGAACACTACCGAAGTGCGGGCATTGTTTCGAGCAACAGGATTCCGCGCCTTGTGGCTCACCAACCTGACTCCTGCGAACTCACAGCACTTATTACTCCTGCATCAGGGCGCGCCGGATCCGCCGGCCCTGCGGTCAGAGCCGAAGTCTTGGAACTTCCTGAGACTAAGCCCTCCCACACACCGCTGGCTTAGCCGGCCAAGAATTGGAAGGAGGCATGGCGTGGGCCTAAGAATCGGCTATGCAGCAGGCGCGTTTGACCTGTTTCACATAGGTCACCTCAATATCCTCAAGCACGCCAAGGCGCAATGCGACTATCTGATCGCCGGCGTCGTCTCCGACGAGATTCTCGAAAGGGCCAAGGGCCACCTCCCGGTGGTGCCGCTTGCCGAGCGGTTGGAGATCGTCAAAAACATCACGTATGTCGACAAGGTGTATGCGGAGCTGATTCCGGACAAGCTCCAGGTGTGGGAAGAACTGAGGTTCAATGTGTTCTTCAAGGGTGATGACTGGCGTGGTACGCCCGAAGGTAAGCGGCTGGAGCGGGCATTCGGCGAGGTTGGCGTCGAAGTTGTCTACTTCCCCTATACCGTGCACACGTCAAGCTCGGTCCTGCGCACTGCCCTTGAACTTATCAATCACCCGGTCGGCCCGGAAGACCGGATCCACGAGGTACAGCGATGAATGGACTGAGAATCGCGATGGTGGGGACGCGTGGTGTCCCCGCCCATTACGGCGGATTCGAGACAGCCATCGAAGAGATTGGACAGAGACTGTGCGCCCGGGGACACAAGGTGACAGTTTACTGCCGTGACCTGGACGGCAGCGCGGCGCGTGAATCGACGTACCTCGGCATGGACCTGGTCTACTTGCCGGCGATGCATAAGCGAGCACTGGAGACGTTGAGCCATACCGGCCTTTCAGTAATGCACCTGCTGCGTCACCGGCCCGACGCGGCCATCGTCTTCAACGCGGCCAACGCCCCGTACCTACCCCTTTTCAGGGCTGCCGGCATACCTGTGGCAACGCACGTGGACGGCCTTGAATGGAAACGGGCCAAGTGGGGCCGGGGAGGGCAGCGGTACTACCGAAGCGTGGAGGCTTTGGCTGTCCGCTGGTCCGATGCGCTGATCGCGGATGCTGTGGGCATCCAGAACTACTACCGGGACAAGTTCGCCGCCGAAACCGTCTATTTGGCGTACGGTGCGCCAATACTGGACAACGCCCCATCGCACAGGCTGGCAGAACTCGGGGTTGAGCCCCGCAGCTATCATCTGGTCGTAGCGCGCTTCGAGCCTGAAAACCACGTCGACCTGATCGTGGAGGGCTACGTCCGCAGCCAGGCGAAGGCACCGTTAATAGTGGTGGGCTCGGCACCGTATTCGGATGAATACACACGCTTGGTTCACCATCTGGGCGACGAACGCGTTCGGTTTGTTGGTGGCGTCTGGGACCAGGAATTACTGGACCAGCTCTACGCCCACTGCCTCGTCTACTGGCACGGCCATTCGGTAGGTGGCACCAACCCCTCTCTCCTCCGTGCGATCGGTTCCGCGGCGGCGACAAATGCGTTCGACGTCGACTTCAACCGCGAGGTGCTTTCGGACTCCGGCCGGTATTTCGTTGGCCCCGACGACGTCACGGCGCTTGCAGAGGAGGCTGAGGTGCAGCTGCCCGCTCTGCGGGAGAGGGGCGCGCTGGGGCAGCAGCTCGCCCGGAGGTTCGACTGGGACATGGTCGCGGCGGGATATGAACAGCTGTGCGGCGACCTCGTCCTGGCACACCAGCCTGCTCGTGCTCTGGCACGGCCGGACCGCCAGCGGAGTCCCAAGCACGCCCTCAAGCGGCGTAACACCGTAGGAGCGCGCTGATGTCCGGGCAACATGCGAAGGTGGCCGCCGCCGCAGAGCTCATGCCCTACGCAGGCTACCGCGACGCCGTCTCCCGGCTTTCAGGCGCGCAAAAGACGGCGGCGCGGGGTGCGCCGGCCTACTCGAGGTTCGTGAACCGGCGGCTGGGACGGTATTTGGCGGCAGCCGCATTTGGTTTGGGACTGACGCCCAATGCTGTGACGGCGATCAGCGCAGTCTTCACCTTCTCCGGCATCGGTCTGCTCGTGGCCTTCCCGCCGTCGTGGGGGCTGGGCATCGCGGTTTCGCTGTGCCTGGTTGTGGGGTACGCCCTGGATTCGGCGGACGGACAGCTCGCGCGACTTACAGGCAAGGGCTCGCCTGCTGGTGAGTGGCTCGACCACATGGTGGACTCCGTCAAGACGTCGGTTCTGCCCCTTGCGTTGCTCGTTGCCCTCTACCGTTTCGAAGCAGTGGACCAAATTTGGCTGCTTGTTCCCTTGGGGTCCGCCGTCGTGGCAGCGGTGTTGTTCTTCAGCATGATTCTGACCGAGCAACTGCGCAGGCAACGCGGAGTGGTTTCGCTGGCCAACGATGCGTCAGGACCCTCGTGGCTTCGTTCTGTCCTCGTGGTCCCCATGGACTACGGCGTCCTGTGCCTGAGCTTCTTGGTTTACGGCGCCACCCCACTGTTCATGGCCATTTACACCGCAATTTTCGCCGCAACCGCAGCCTTCCTGGCGATGGCCTCGGTGAAGTGGTTCCGGGAGTTGCAAATCCTCTATGGCACGCCGTCCACTACGCCTCGGAAACGGAACCAGGCCGGAAGCGGCGTAGCGACACTATCTGATCTTGGGGCATAGGACATGAGCGAGCCGGGGAACAACGCAAGGGACCATGGACGAATGAGTCCACGGTGGGTCGGCTTTGCCCTGGTGCTGGCCCTGTTGGCAGCGGCCGGAGCAATCTGGACCTTCACTCAATGGGGGGCATCCGAAATGTCCGCACAGAGCCCGGGTTCGGTGCAGAGCCCGGATTCAGTTGGGCCCTCCGCGAGCCCGACCGAATCAGCAACGCAGACGGCCGGACCTTCCGCCAGTCCTACCACGACCCCTGACCCCGGCAGTTCCCCACCACCGCCGGAGACCACTGGCCCGGCCACGGCGGCGGCTGTTCCGCAGCCCGGCGATCCGGCTCCCGTGGACCGTTCGAACAAGAGCGACGAAGAACTGGCAACCATCGACCAACCCGTGGCACCACCCGTACCGCTGGTCGCCACGAAGGTTGTCAAGTCAGGCGTGTCTGCGACGATCAGCGAGCTTGTTGCCGTGGAAGGGGAAGCAATCGGCATCGGCGAGATCGCCGGCCCCGCTATCAGGTTCAAGGTGACCGTGCAGAACGATACTGGCGCCGAGATTTCCTTGGACCCGGCTGTCATCAACGTCAGTTACGGACAAGACGACTCTCCAGCAAGCACGCTGAGCGGCCCCGGTACTGTGCCGTTCCCCGCCAGCGTCGCCCCAGGCACGAGCGCTTCGGGGGTCTTTGTCTTCGGAGTTCCGAAGGATGCCCGGAACCTTGTGAAGATCTACCTTAACCTTGACGCCGCCACCCCGATAGCCGCTTTTGAAGGGCAGGCACCGGCATGAGCGGTCATCCCGTGGCACGGTCCGCCGTCAAGCGGGTCCGCAAGGTATTCAAGCGGATCCGTGCCTATGGCGGCCTGCTGATTCTTCGGTGCCGAAACCTGCTGGTGCGTGAACCGGTCACGGGCACGGCCGACGTCGTCGTGTCCATGACAAGCTATGGCGCCCGGCTGCGGACGGTGGACATCGCCCTTGAGTCGATTGCGAGGGGGACAGTCAAGCCGAAGCGGATGATCCTGTGGTTGGACGATCCGGCGGCATTCGAGCATCGGACCCCCGCTTTGCTGCGTCTTCAGCGGCGTGGCCTGGAAACCAGGTTGACCAGGAACTTCGGCCCGCACACAAAGTACTTTCCGTACGTTGAGTCTTCGGCTGAGTTCGATTGCCCCCTCGCCACAGCCGACGACGACATCATCTATCCGTCACGGTGGCTCCAAACCCTTGTCGAGGCCAACCACGAGCATCCGGATATGGTCCATGGACACTGGGTGCGGATGATCGGCCTCAACGACGGAAGCATCTCCCGTTACAAGGATTGGACGCAACGCCGGGACACTACCCCCGGCCTCAACAATTTTGCGCTGGGCGTCTCGGGCGTCATCTACCCGCCGGGCATGCTGCGGGAACTCAGGACGCGTGGGGACCAGTTCATGGACTTCTGCCCGGGCGCCGACGACATCTGGCTCCATTGGGTCGCCCTTGGGGCAGGCATCCAGACAAGGCAGGTGCGCGAGGTGGCCCGTCACTTCCCAATGATCCCCGGCAGCCAAGCCCACGCCTTGAGCGACGTGAACGTGGGATTACACCGCAACGACGATTGGATCCGGGCTCTGTACTCAACCTCGGACGTAATGGCCCTTATGACTGCCGGCGACGCCGGAACCCTCAAGGATGGAGAGAGCAATGCGAGTTAACGGACAATCGGGGGGCGGGAATCGCATCGTGCCCGAAGCGACGGCGCTACGGATGGTCCGCACAAAGCTGCGCCTCCTAAGATCCTTCCTTGCAGTCACCCTCAGCGCGGCCCTGGCGATTTCTCTCGGTGTGGTGGGCGGAGCCTTGCCGGCGGCCGCAGACACTGCACCCGCTGCAGGGGTACCTGTCACGGTATCCGCTGATGGACTGCCGACTGCCCAGATCAACGGAGTCGCCTGGACTCAGGTGATCATCGGCAACACGGTCTATGTGGGCGGAAACTTCACGGAGGCCCGGCCAGCCGGAGCGGCACCCGGTACCGGAGGAGTAGTTCGAAACAACATCCTTGCCTACAACCTCACCACGGGTGCGCTGCTGCCGTTCGCTCCCAGCTTCAACGGTGAAGTGACCGCCTTGGCAGCGTCTCCGGATGGAACACGGCTGTACGTCGGCGGAGCCTTCACGTCCATCAACGGTTCCACGGTCTGGCGTGTAGTTGCGTTGAACCCCACCAGTGGAAACCTCATCACAAGTTTCCTGCCGCGGATGTCTGCATCCGTGCGGGCCATCGTGGCGACTCCAACCACCGTCTACCTTGGCGGACTTTTCAACGCGGTTGGCTCGGTCAGCCGCGATCGGCTGGCTGCCGTCTCGGCGTCGAACGGTGCGCTCCTTCCTTGGAATCCGCTCGCCGTCGGCGGCCGGGTAAACGCCCTTGCCTTGTCACCTGACGGAGCGAGCATGGTGGTCGGCGGTGCATTCACCTCGTTGAACGGCTCCACCAATCCGGGTTTCGGTCTGGGCAAGGTGGACACCAACCTTGGCGCAAACCTCCCGTTCCAGATCAACAACGTGGTCCGCAACGGCGGAACAAACGGCTCCATCACAACGTTGGCCTCCGACGGAACCAACGTGTATGGCGGCGGCTACACTTTCGGCCGCACGAGCACCCTCGAAGGCGTGTTCTCCGTCAACTGGTCGGACGACTCCACCAAGTGGATCGAAGACTGCCACGGCGACACTTATTCAGTCTTTCCAATGGATGACGTGGTCTACTTGGCAGGTCACGCCCACTACTGCGGGAACGTCGGAGGATTCCCGCAGGCGGAACCTTGGGAGTTCCAGCGGGGCCTGGCGTTCAGCAAGGCGGCTACCGGGGTCCTGACGCAGGAAACCCATGGGTACACAAACTACGCGGGCACACCTGCGCCCTCGTTGCAGAACTGGTTCCCGTACATGAATTCCGGAACGATCACAGGGCAGGACCAAGGCCCCTGGACGGTCACTGGCAACTCAGACTATGTGGTCATGGCCGGTGAGTTCACCATCGTCAACAACCAACAGCAGCAGGGCCTTGTCCGCTTCGCGAAGAGCAACATCGCTCCCGACCTGAGGGGCCCCCGGGTCGACGGCCTGAACTTCAACCCGACGCTTTCCACGCCGGCTGCCGGCCAGGTCCGCGTCCGCTGGCAGGCAAACTGGGATCAGGATAACGAGAACCTGACCTACGAGGTCCGGCGCAACGGCGCAGTCATCGCCACGATCGACCAGGCTTCCACATTCTGGAACCGCCCCGGCATGACGTTCCTGGACACGGGGCTGGTCCCCGGACAGAGTTACGGATACAGGATCTTCGCCATTGATCCGTTCGGAAACGATGCCCGCAGCGAGACCATCAACATCACAGTGGCCGGCTCAGTTACGCCGCCAGGTTCCTACGCCCAAAGCGTCCTGGCGGACGAGCCGAACAACTACTGGCGGCTCGGCGATCCAAGCGGTACCGCGGGCGTCGATCTCGCAGGCAAGGATGACTTGCTCTTCCGCCCGGGCGTGACCCTGGGTGCGCCGGGCGCGATCGGCGGGGAAACCGATACGGCTGCAACTTTCAACGGCACATTGGATGGGATTGCCGTCGACCGAACACTGGACTTCAGGCCGCAGGTCTTCAGCCAGGAGGCCTGGTTCAAGACCGGATCCATCACTGGCGGCCAGATCTTCGGATATGGCAACACCCAGACCACGGTGTCCACCGATTTCGATCGGGTGCTTTACATGTCCAACCTCGGCAGGCTGTTCTTTGGAGTCCGGCCAAATGGAGTCACACGCCAAACAGTGAGCTCTGTAGCCAGCTACAACGACAACCAATGGCACCACGTAGTGGCCACCCTGGGCAGCAACGGCATGCAGTTGTTCGTCGACGGCGTGCTGGTGGGAAGCCGAACCGACGTCACGTCAGCGTGGCAGTTCGACGGCTTCTGGAGGATCGGCGGGGACAACCTCGGAAGCTGGACCAACCGGCCAACCAACCGGTACTTCAACGGCCAATTGGACGACGTCGCCATCTACCCCTCCGTCCTCCCGCTGTCCCGGATCCAGGCGCACTACGTTGCTTCAGGCCGGAACGTCAACGCTCCGCCGGCCCCGCCAGTGGCAGCATTCACCTCGACTACAGAAGGCTTGACAGCCTCTGTTGACGGCACAACATCCTCCGACGCGAACGGGCCGATCACAGACTACGCCTGGAACTTCGGCGACGGCGGCACAGGCTCCGGCGTCACTGCCCAGCACGTTTACGCTGCAGGAGGGACGTACGACGTCACACTCACCGTGACTGACAACACGGGCCTCACCAATTCGGTGACCCATCCCGTGACGGTGACGGCTCCGCCGCCCAACCAGGTGCCGGTGGCTGACTTCAGCTTCACTGCCAGCAATCTCGCGGCGGCCTTCGACGGCTCAGCCTCGGCAGACGCCGACGGCACCATCGCCGGCTACGCCTGGGACTTCGGCGACGCCACCAGTGCAACGGGCGCGACGGCGAACCACACCTACGCGGCCGAAGGCACCTATGCGGTGAAGCTGACAGTGACGGACGACGACGGTGCCACCGGAACAGTGACCAAGAACGTCACGGTGACGGCACCCCCGGCTAACACAGTTCTGGCCGCCGACGCCTTCGGCCGGACCTCCACGGGTGGTTGGGGCACCGCCGATACTGGCGGGGCCTGGACCATAACCAGTGGAACGTCCAGCTTCGCCGTCAACAATGGCAGCGGAGCAGTCTCGCTGGGTGCGGGCCAGA
Organism: Pseudarthrobacter sp. CCNWLW217; assembly: GCF_037203985.1. Lineage (NCBI taxonomy): Bacteria > Bacillati > Actinomycetota > Actinomycetes > Micrococcales > Micrococcaceae > Pseudarthrobacter > Pseudarthrobacter sp. CCNWLW217. The sequence continues at coordinate 62,962 of NZ_JBBCBT010000005.1, read as the reverse complement.
GCCGAATGGCACTTCTGAAGTCCGTTTCCACCGCGGCCAACGATTCGCGGGTGACCGTGTCCGCCGACAAGCCATCCACCGGCGGAGGCTGGTTTGCCTCCTTGCTTGGACGCAGGCTTGCCGACGACGCCGCCAACACCGACTACCGCGCCAAGATCAAAGTGGCGAGCAACGGTGTGGTGACGCTCTACCTGACCCGCGTGGTCAGCGGAACGGAGACGACCCTGGCCCAGGTCAACGTCGCCGGACTCACAGTCGCGGCCAACGATCCCGTCGTCCTGAGGCTACGGCTTGAGGGCACGTCCCCGACGTCCCTCACAGCCAAAGTCTGGCGGGCATCTGCAGCGGAGCCTGCCGCCTGGCAGCTGACGGCAAGTGACAACACGGCAGGCCTACAGGTCGCTGGTGGGACCGGCCTCGTGTCCTACCTGTCCGCCAGTGCAACCAACGCACCCGTCACGCTGCGCTACGACAACCTTAACGTCACCGCGGGCGGCGCCCCGGTGGCAAACGCGGCGCCAATTGCCGCCTTCACGTCCACCACCAGCGGACTGACGGCCAACCTGAACGCCGGAACATCCTCGGATAGCGACGGCACGATCACCAACTACGCCTGGGACTTCGGTGACGGCACCACGGGAAGCGGCGCAACGCCGTCGCACGCCTATGCCGCCGCCAACACCTACCAGGTGACGCTCACGGTGACAGATGACGACGGCGCCACGAACGCCGTGACGCAACCGGTCACTGTGGCTGCTCCGCCGCCGCCGGGCGTCCTGGCAGCAGACGCTTTCGGCAGGACCGTGGCTTCTGGCTGGGGCAGCGCCGACAACGGCGGCGCCTGGACCGTAGGAGGTGGCTCCTACAATGTTGGAAACGGCGTTGGAACCATGCTCTTGGGAGCTCCAAATGCAGGACCTTGGGCAGGCCTGCAGGCCGTCAGTGCAACCGACACCGATGTACGCGTCAAAGTCTCCCAGGACAAGATAGCCACCGGGGGAGGATCGTTTGTCGGCGTGATAGGCCGCAAGGTCGGTACCGGGAACGAGTACCGGGCAAAGCTGCGGATCTTTGCCAACGGGACGACTTCGCTGTATCTGACGAGGCTTTCGGCTGGAGCGGAAACAACCTTGCAGTCCATCTCGATCCCGGGACTCACGCTCGTAGCCAACGATCAGGTACAGATACGGCTCCAGGTCACCGGAACGAATCCAACGACGCTCCGGGCGAAAGTCTGGCGGGACGGAGCCACGGAGCCAGCGGATTGGCAGCTGACGGCGACGGACACAACGGCGGCCCTGCAGGCGGCGGGTTACGTTGGCCTGATGTCCTACCTGTGGGGCACCGCAACCAATGCTCCCGTAGCCGTCCGCTTCGACGACTTTGCCGTGACCACACCGTGAGCCGGCGGAGCCTATGACTGGTTCACAGCCGTCCGCCTAGTGCGGGAAGGAACAGTATGAACCACGTACTAAAAGCACACGTTTCACGAAAGGGCGGCGGCAAGCCGGTCGCCGCCCTCGCAGCTGGGTTTATGCTGCTTGCCGCCTCCATCATCGCTATGCCCCAAGGTTTTGCCGATACGGCACCGACGAATCCAAACGATCCTAAGACACCGGTAACTGTGTCGGCGGATGCCCTGCCAACAGTCCAGATAGACGGAGTTGTCTGGTCGCAGACGATCATCGGGAACACCGTCTATGCTGTGGGCAAATTCAGCTCTGCCCGTCCGGCCGGTGCAGCACCGGGATCTCAGACTGTGCCACGACAGAACATCCTGGCCTATAGCCTGACCACGGGCGCGCTGATTTCGTCCTTTGCCCCGACCCTCAATGCCCAGGGCCTCACAATCACCACTTCGCCGGACAAAACCCGGCTCTATGTCGGTGGCGATTTCACGTCGGTCAGTGGCCAGACCAGAAACCGCGTGGTAGCGCTCAACCCAACCACGGGCGCGGTGCTGAGCGGCTTCGCGCCCAAGGTGAACGGCTCGGTCCGTGCGGTGGTCGCTTCTGCAGACACAGTGTGGGTGGGCGGCCTCTTCACCACAGTCGGCACTGTGGCGCGCAACAGGCTGGCGGCCTTCCGGTCCTCCGATGGATTCATGTTGGCGTGGAACCCTAATGCCAGCGGTGGCCGGGTCAATGCCCTGGTAGTTTCGCCCGACTACAAGCGCGTGGTCGCCGGAGGGGCCTTCACCACGCTGAACGGTTCCTCGAAGCCCGGGTATGGTCTTGGCGCAACGGATGCGGTATCCGGCGGCATCATTGCGACGCCAGTCAACGATGTGGTTCGCAATGCAGGCAGCGGTGCGGCGATTACGTCACTGTCTACGGATGGCACCAACTGGTACGGCACGGCTTACGACTTCGCCGGCACAGGCCTTTTGGAGGGTGCTTTCTCGGCCAACTGGTCGAATTTGGGACTTAAGTGGCTTGAGGATTGTCATGGAGACTCGTACAGCCTGTTCGCGAACAACACGGCTGCCTACGTCGCAGGGCATCCCCACTATTGCGGAAACCTTGGTGGCTTCCCGGAGACGAGTCCAAGGACATGGCATCGGGCGATCGCGTTCAGCAAGGCAGCTACCAGGACCTTAACGGCGGACACCCAGGGGTACAAGAGCTTTACAGGCCAGCCAGCGCCAGAGTTGCTGACCTGGTTCCCGGACATGGATACGGGCACGGCCACGGGCCAGAACCAAGGTCCTTGGCATGTCACGGGCAACAGCCAGTACATCCTGATGGGCGGGGAATTCAAGACGGTGAACTTCAAAGGCCAGCAAGGTCTTGTACGTTTTGCCGTTTCTTCGCTTGCGCCCAATAAGGAAGGTCCGAGGTCGTCGGCCGCCGCCACGAACCCGGCCCTGAGCTCGCCGGCCAAGGGCCAGATCAAGGTCCGCTGGCAGTCCAACTGGGACCGGGACAACAGCAACCTCACATACCAGGTTTATCGGGACGGCGTTGTGGTCAACACCCAGGCGAAAGCGACGACATTTTGGAACAGGCCTACTTTGGAGTACTTGGACACGGTGGCCTCCGGGTCTGCGCACAGTTACAGGATTGTGGTCAAGGATCCCTTCGGGAATTCAAAGCCCTCCACAACCGTCAGCTTCACGGCGAAGTGAAGCATGGGAGCTATGTTGTGGGAGTTACCGGCGTGAAGGCCAGCAATGACAATCCTCGCGGAGAAACTCGAAATAAGTCCAACGAAAGCGCTAACCTATATATGACGGAAATCACAGGCGGAGGAGTTCCCACCGCCCGAGTTTCCCGTCGTGTCGCAGCGGGGACGATCTCCAGTTGCCAGTAAGAGTGGGCGGCTCAGCGCCCAGGAAACGCACCCGCAATGGCGCGCTTCGATGACGACAGCGTGACTCCACTGGATGATCCGCTGAAGGCGAGCTTCGAGCTGAAAGGCCACTGAGATGTCATGGCAACCACGAAAGCATGGGCGCCATTGGGCGACTGAGCCGGCGCGGCCTGATACTGACGAATTGAGGCCCCTGCCCCCGGCGGATAGTTCCCCGGGAAGTGCGCCCAAGGGACGGGTACGGGACGTCCGGGTCCATCTGTATCTTCGGATGCTCTGTACGATGGCTGCCTGGATCCTGGCTGTTTCCGGCGTGATGGTGGGTGCGCCTGCCTTCGCTGACTCGGCACCGGTGAACCCCAATGACCCTAAAACACCTGTCACGGTGACGGCGGACAGCCTCCCCACTGCCCAGCACGATGGCGTGGCTTGGCACGCGGTCACGGTCGGTAACACGGTCTATGTGGCTGGAAGGTTCAACAACGCACGACCCTTCGGGGCTGCACCTGGAACGCAGCTGGTTTCGCGGCGCAATATTCTTGCCTTCGACCTGGCGACCGGCCAGCTCAGGACCAGCTTCGCCCCGGTCCTGAATGGCCAGGCTTTGGCCATAACGGCCTCGCCGGACGGCAGCCGCATCTACGTCGGTGGTGACTTCACTACGGTGAACGGAGTAACGCGGAACCGAATTGCCGCTTTGGATCCGAACTCCGGAGCACTTATCAGCGGTTTCGCTCCCAATGTGGGCGCAACCGTCCGGGCCGTCGTGGCCAGCGACTCCACGGTCTGGTTCGGCGGCACATTCACAAATGTGGGCTCGGCGTCCCGCAACCGCCTCGCCGCGGTAAACGCCAGCAACGGGGCGTTGCTGTCCTGGGCCCCCAATGCGGCGAACGGCCGCGTCAATGCCTTGGCACTCTCGCCCGAAGAAGGGCGCGTGGTTGTCGGCGGCGCCTTCACGACCCTCAACGGTTCAAACCGACCCGGCTATGGGCTTGGCATGGTCAACGCGACCACCGGTGCGACGCTTGCTATCCAGGCAAACGACATCGTGCGCAATGCCGGAACCGACTCGGCCATCCTTTCCCTGTCCAGCGACGGGACCACTTTCTACGGCACAGGCTATATTTTTGGCACTGGCGGTAACCTCGAGGGCGCCTTTGCAGCCAACTGGTCCGACGCCAGGATTAAATGGATCGAGGACTGTCACGGAGACTCCTACGGTGCGTTCGCCACGAACACTGCCGTGTACGTAGCCGGTCACCCGCATTACTGCGGGAATTTTGGCGGCTTCCCCGAAACCACTCCGCGGACGTGGCACCGGGCTGTGTCCTTCGGCAAAGCGGCGACCGGAACCCTCACGAAGGACATCTACGGCTATCCGTCCTTCACCGGCCAGCCCGCCCCCTCAATGTTGAACTGGTTCCCCGATATGGACACCGGGACGGCCAGCGGACAAAGCCAGGGCCCGTGGGCGGTTACTGGCAATAACAACTACGTAGTGATGGTGGGCGAGTTCAGGAACGTAAACCAGAGCCCGCAGCAGGGCCTGTCACGCTTTGCCGTGAAGGAGATAGCTCCCAACAACCAGGGACCACGGGTTTCCGGCTCCAACTTTGTGCCATCGCTGAGCAGCCCTGGGGCGGGCCAGGTTCGAGTTCAATGGCAGTCGAATTGGGACCGCGACAACTCCAACCTGACCTATACGGTCCTTCGAAACGGGTTGCCGGCCTACACGCTCTCACAACTCTCCACGTTCTGGCAGCGGCCCACCCTGACATTCAATGACAGCGGGCTTGCTGGCGGAACGCACAGTTATCGGATCAGGGTTACAGATCCGCTGGGCAACACTGTCACGGGGGACAGCCGGACGATATCCATTGCCGGAACCAGCAATGAGCCGCCCGTGGCCAGCTTCTCCGAGTCCGTCAGCGGACTGACGGTCAGCGTCAACGGCTCCGCCTCCTCCGATCCGGACGGCAGCATCAGCTCATATACCTGGGCCTTCGGAGACGGAGGCACCGCTACGGGCGCCACCGCCAGCCATACCTATGCTGCGTCCGGCACCTACAGCATCAGCCTGACGGTCCGGGATAACAGTGGGGCAAGCAGCAGCACCTCCCGGAACGTCACGGTCAGTTCCGGCGGAAACCAGTCGCCGTCGGCCTCTTTCACCACGTCGGTGAGCGGGCTCAGCGCGGCCGTCAACGGCTCCGCCTCTTCTGACCCCGACGGCAGCATCAGTTCCTACAATTGGGACTTTGACGACGGCGGCACAGCCACCGGCGCGACAGCGCAGCACACCTATGCTGCTGCAGGAACCTACACCATCACGCTGATAGTGACGGACAACGACGGCGCCACAGCGAGCACCACGCGGACTGTCACCGTGAATTCCACTCCAGGCGGGGCGTTGGCCTCCGATGCTTTCGGGCGGACGTTGTCCACTGGCTGGGGCGCGGCCGACGACGGCGGCACTTGGGCGCTGAACGGATCGTCGTCGTACTTCGCTGTGGGAAATGGCCTGGGTGCCATAAACCTGGCCGCAGGCCGGGGACCCTCGGCCTATCTTCCGGGAGTATCGGTGACAGCAGCCGACACCTCAGCAACGCTCTCGCTCGACAAGATCGGCAATGGCGGCGGGACGTTCCTCGGAGTGACCGGCAGGAGGGTGGCCAGCAACGAATATCGGGCCAAGATCAAGGTGGAATCCAACGGAGCGGTGACGCTGCAAATCACCCGGCTGGCGGGTGGCAGTGAAACCACCCTCAGCCAGACCTCGACGGGTTTCTCCATTACGGCGGGGCAGGCAGTCAGGCTGCGTGTCCAGGCGACGGGAACCTCACCTACCACCATCCGGGCCAAGGCCTGGCGTGCAGGAACGGCCGAGCCAGCGGGCTGGATGCTGACCTCGACCGACACAACGGCCGCGCTGCAAAGCGCCGGTTCGGTGGGTCTGTTGGCCTATCTCTCGAGTGCCGCCACGAATGCTCCGGTGATTGCACGGTTCGACGATTTCACTTCGGTGCCCGGCTAAGCCGAAACGCCGAAGCACTCAGGGAACAGGCCGATGGCCCGTTCCCTGAGTGCTTGCAGCAGATCGTCAGGGGGCCGCATTTTCGCGGCACACCTCCGCTAGCTGTCGTAGCGGATGCCCAGGTCCCTTCCTTCTTTGAGGTAGGTGTTGTTGTCTTCCCACCGGTTGTACATGAGACCGGTGACTTTGCTCCTGGAACGGCTGATAACGCGGATGGGGTATTTGGAACCGTTGCCGAAATCGTACTGGTTGCGGCCCAGGAAGTTGCTCTGGACCGTTACCACAATATCGCTGTACTTGCTGCCCACGGCGATATTGATGCTGGTCTGGCCGTCGTCCACCCAGTTCCGCCTGACCAGGACATTAGCGAGTTTGGCGACGTTTTGCTGGAGCATGATACCGATCCCGGCATGCGTTCCGCGGGGGTTCGGTGCGCTGCCTGAACCGGTCACTGCAGAGGCCACCACGGTATTGCCGACGATGGTGATGTTCTCGCCGCCCTGGACCTGGATGCCGTCATTGTGTGTGCCGTCAGAGTGTGCCGGATCGTTGCTCCAGTAAGTGAGCTCATTGATGAAGTTGCCTTCAATGGTGACGTTTGCCTGCACCGGACCGCCCGGACGGTTGAACACGCCAAGGCCATCGTTGGTCCGTTTGATGCGGTTGCGGCGTGCTGTGTACTCGTGGCCCACGATGCCGTCGCGGTAGTAGCTGGGGCGGTCCGGGATGATGGTGCAGTCTTGGACAAGCAGGTTGTAACAGCTACCGCTGTTGGCATCCACGATGCCTGTATTGGAGCCGGGGATATGCTTGCCGCCGCGGAGCCGGCAGTTGCGAATAACGACGTTGCGGGCGCGGACCTTGATGTCGCCGTAGATATCCAGGTTCTCAAGGACCGTGCCGTCGCTGGTAATGATCAGGTCTGTGCCAGCTGTGTTGTGGGGCGTCAGCGCTGTGCCGGTGATAACGCCCGTGTTGGCATCGGTGGGCTTGTATTCGCCGTATATCAAGCCGTCGCGGCTGGTGGCTGCCGTTGCTGGCTGGGCCACCCCATAACCGGCCAGAACGGTACCGAGGGCGCCGGCGAAGCCGAGCCCCAGGGCACGGCGACGGGTAAGAGTGTTCGTTGAGTTCATAACTATTCCTTTTTAAGAACAGGCGGGCAGGCAGGAAGCATCCGTAACGCGGTTGCGCACATCGGCTTGAGACCCCTGGTCCGCGGTGAAGTGGGACTAGCTGTTGTAACGGATGCCGCCGTCGCGGCCTTCAACGAGCAACGCCAGGGTATCCGCCCAGCGGTTGCTATCCAGACCATATACGGTGCTAGCTGAGCGGCTAATGATTCGGATCGGGTATTTTGAACCGTTTCCGAAGTCGTACTGGTTCCGGCCCAGGTTGTTGTTGCGGACCGTTACCGTGATGTCGGCGTATTTGCCGTTGGCGATGTTGATCGAGGTCTGGCCGTCATCTACCCAGTTGTTCTCCACCACGACGTTGGCCAGCTTGGCCACGTTCTGCTGGAGCATGATGCCGATGCCGGCGTGGTCGCCGCGGGGGTTGGGTCCGGAGCCTTCGCCGAGGACGGCGTTGGCTACGACGGTGTTTCCGGCGAGGCGGATGTTCTCGCCGCCTTGGACCTGGATTCCGTCATTGTGGGTGCCGTCGCTGTGTGCGGGGTCGGAGGACCAGTACGTGAGCGAGTGGATGTAGTTGCCTTCGGCGGACACGTTGGCTGCCGCGGGACCTCCCGGCCGGTTGAAAATGCCCAGACCGTCGTTTGTTCGCTGGATGTGATTCCGCAGGGCCTTGTAGTCGTGGCCCACAATCCCGTCACGATAGTAGGAGGGCCGGTCCGGGATGATGGTGTTGTCCTGGACAACCAGGTTGGAGACGGCAGAGCTGTTCGCGTCGATGATGCCCGTATTGCTGCCCGGGATATGGGTGCCGCCGTGCAGACGGCTGTTCTTGATGGTGACATTTGCGGCACGGACCTTGATGTCGCCGTAGATTTCCAGGCCGTCCAGGATGGTGCCGTCCTGGGTGATGACCAGGTCTGCCCCTGAAGTGTTGTGCGGCGTCAGCACGGTGCCGGCAGGTACGCCGGTGGTGTCGGCTGACGGCTGGTAGGTTCCGGTGACGAGACCGGAACGGTCGGCTGCATCAGGCTGTGGCGCCGGAGCGGGTTCAACTTTGCCTTGGGGCATAACGGTCAGGGCGGGCTCGGGCTCTTGAGCCGCCGGAGCAGTTGCTTCAACTGCCGTGCCTGCATCCGGTTCCGGGGCGGCCGGCGTCGCTGGTGCTGCCTTTGCTGACGCGGGAGCGGCGGGGCTGCGGGCCGCCGCCGCGTCAAATTCAGGGTTTGCCAACGAACTGGCGCCCACAAGAGACGGCTGTCCGCAGCCCGTCAGGACGAGCGCTGCCACCGTAAGGACGGCTGCGCTCAGCGAATAACTTCTTCGGGTGCGTATGTTTTGTGTCTGTTTCGCCATAATGCAATAACCTCTACGTCTCGTTCTCCGGGCACGGGGAATCGCACAGGCCAGCGCTATGGGACGGCTAATGCCGAGTCTACCAAGGCGCAAAGCCTAGTTAATTGCTTAATGTGCGGCGCCAACGCAGATGCCGAGGCCTGAGACCTAGGCGGGGGGTAACCCAAACGACAACTGCAGTGACTTTCCCGTTGGCATCCCCGACCACGGCTGATGGGTTTACCGTAGTAGAGTCTGGCTAATGTTGCAAAATGGTAACGGTGGTTTCGAGCCTCAAGTCATGCCTTGGGCGCCGATTCGTTTGGCATAAAAGTCGGCGACACGCCGAGGAAAACCCCGGGTTTTGGCGAATTTTGCACTAACGTGCCGGAGCTGGGAAAGTTGTGAAAAATTTCACTTGCAGCGGTGCTGCTATAAACGTAACCGAACGCCCCCGACGCCATGCCGAGACCCCGCGCCGCGGTGCATGGCCCTGATCTGCGGTAGATGCAACAGGAGGTTGTTCGTTGCCGCCACGCTCAGGGGGAATTCCCGTAGCCAATCGCCGGCGCTGGAAGAAGCGTCCGGCGTTGATCGCCAGAAGATCTTTTGGTGCTGCGGGCCGGGGGAGGGCCAGCTTCAGGTCTTCCGCCTGGCGCTATGTCAGGACCGCGATAATTATCCCGCCAGGAGCTGACCCGTCTTTTCCGTCATGCTCAGTCATGGCATTGCTCCATGTGGTTTGGATGTGGCCGGCTTATGTCTGCCCACGAGCGAGGCGGCGTCACGCAGGTACGCCTTCAGCATCCGGCGATGGAAAAGCCACAGGATAGCCACCGCCGAAACGACGAACACTCCCAAGCCTCCGAATAACATTCCCGCAGGCCCCAGGTCCGTGAGCGAGAGTAAGCCGTAGCCCGCGGCACCCCACGCAGCCGCGTGGGCGCCGGGGAAGATGCTGCCAAGTTGTGACCTCGCCGTTACCCCCGTCAGGGACTTCTGGATGCGCAGCAGGACCGGTGTCAGGACAAAGCCGGCAGCCGCATAGCCAACTGCCACCCCCAAGAGCCCGAATTGAAGTCCTATGACGATACCGCCGACCTGAACCACGGCCGCCAGGATCTCATAGCGGATGATGAGCCGGCCCTGGCCCAGCCCCTTCATGAGGGAGGGCGTGATGTAAAAAACTGTTTCACGTGCCCCGCCGATCGCGAGAACGCTGACCAGCGCCGCGGCAGGCATCCACTCGGGTCCGAGCACAAGGTTCACCAGGACAGGAGCAGCGCAGGCCACGTAGACCATCAGGGGTATGGCGGAGATTGCAAGGATGCGCGTGGCAGCCACCAGCTTCTCTGCTACGAGTGCGGGTTCCTGGGCGGCGCGCGCAAAGGCGGGGAACATCACCCGGTTCACGGTCTGTCCGATGAGCTGTACGGGCATGACGAGGATCCGGTAGGCCATTCCGTAGAGTGACAGCGCGGCTACGCCCAGGAACCTGCCCACCAAAATGCTGTCGAGGTTGCGGGAGAAATAGGCGAGGCAGTCTGTGGCGAAAACACTGGAGCTGAACTTCAGCAGGGGCACCACGGACCGGAAGCTGAAGTTTGGCCGTGGACCCTTACTGGCAATCATCAGCGCAACGCCGCACACGAGGTCAGTGACCACGACTTGGTACACCATCGACCATGGTCCGGCGCCGGCAAAGGCCGCACCGATGCCGGCGGCGCTTCCGGCAGCGGCTGCTGCAATATCCGAGGCGCCCACGCGATGAAGCTGGAGGTCACGGGACAGCATGGCCCTCGGTGTGATGGCAAGGGCCTTGATGGGGATGGCGAACGCGAGCACCTGCAGGATGGGTTCCAACTCGGACACGCGGAAAAACCCGGAGACCAACGGCGCCGCGAACCACGTTCCGGCACCGAGTAAGCCCGCGATCAGGAGATTCAGCGTGACAGTGGCCCCGGCCAACCGCCGGGTGACCTCGGGCCTTTGGATCAATGCTGCGGACAGCCCCTGGTCCAGGACCAAGGCAACCAGGCTGATGAAGACGGTGGCGCTGGCGATCACGCCGTAACTTTGGGGCCCAAGGATTCGGGCCAGGATTACGGCCGAGAGGATCTGGAACCCCTGTCGGGCAACCACAGCGCCGAAACTCCACCGGACGCTTCGCGCTGTCTTCCGGGCACCGTTGTCCGGTTCTGATTCTGTTGGCGCCGGTGCAGCAGGTCCCTCTGCCTGTGCATCCGGACTTTTCCCTGTCACGCCGGTCTGCCAGAGGCCTGGGCAAGATAACTGGCCATTACTGCACCAAACCGCTCCGGGCTGTGGCGGGTGGCGGCTTCCCGGGCGTCGGCGATCGCGGCGGCGCGGAAGTCGGGCCAGCCCAGCGAGACTGACTTAAGGGCCGCCGCGAGATCGGCAGATTCCCCGGCGGCCACAAATTGAGCTGATTTGTAGCCAGCCGCCGCCTCCCGAAGCCCGGACGTGTTGCTGACCACCACGGGGCGGGAGGCGAGAACCGCTTCAACCGCTGTGTTCCCAAAGGGTTCATCCAGCCGGGAAGGGACCACGACGACGTCGGAATCGGCAAAGAAGGGCCACACATCATCCTGGAAACCGTGGAAAGTCACGTGTTCCGAGGCACCCGCTGCCTGGACCTTTTCTCGGAGCCCGGCCTCATACGCCTCGTTGCCGTGGAATACGGCCCCTACGATCGACAGGTGCGCCGGCACCCCCTGCTGCAGGAGCTGGAGCAGTGCGTCGACGGCGATGTCCACTCCCTTGCGATGGGAGAGCCGCCCGACATAGAGGATCCGCAGTCCGCCGGAGAGCCCGGTCCGGGGCGGGCGGTCCGTTGGTGGCCCGGGCACCCCATTGTTCAAGACGGTGGAACGGCCGCGCAGGATGCCCAGTGAGCTGTCCAAGGTTTCGGTGCTGAACCTGCTGTTGGTCAGGATCCCGCTGGAGAAGATCAGGGGGAAAGCCAAGGCGGCACGTATGGCGCGGGGGGCGTTGGCCTCGGCCTCATGGACGTGGGTGACCACAGGGATGCCGCATAGCCGGCCGACTGCCGTCCACAAGGGAACAGTGATGGTGTTTGCCAGGATGACATCTGGTCGGACACCGCGGATGACCCCGATGCTGCGGAAGAGGCCGTGGACCACGGCTCCGCTGACATTTAGCAGCCCGAGGGGGGAAAGCATGCTCTTGCGCAGGACGGGAGTGGGACAGAGGATGACACGGGCTCCGCGGCGTACAAGCTCAGGAACGAGCAGGCCCGACGACGGCAGGGTCACCACTACCCGCGCGCCGGAGCGCTCCAAGCCCTCGATCGTTTCCAGGAGCACCCGGTCCGAGCCGTAGAGGTCGGCGCTGGGATGCGCCACCAGGACTTTAAGCGATCGCACTGCTTCATTCATTCGCGCCCCAGGGTACGTGGACGGGCCGGGAACAGCCCGGTCTCGAAAGGGGGCCTCGGGACCTTCCGCATAGCGCCTCTGCCCACCTCCGATGAAGCCGCGTTGCCCCGGATTAGGGACAGACTACGGCTGCGCCGACCGTTTGGCTAGGCGCCCGGGGCCCTGACCGGGGACGGCGTTGGCGAAACTGGAAAATCCCGCCCCCCAGAAAGCTTCCTACGGGGTGCATTGCGTTCAATAATGGAGCGATAGTCAGGGGACTGACTATACGTACCGTGTTGGTGTGGCACGGCATGGAAGCCGCAGATGGGGGTTCCTTTGGATCTGGGAGAGTATGTGCGGGCCATAGCCCGGGGCTGGTGGATAGTCCTGGTATGCGTCGCTGCGGGGTTCGGAGGGGCCACCTATGTCACCTCCAACGCCACGCCTATGTACCAGGGGATGGTCCGCTTCTTCGTGGTGAGCCCGGCTGTCACCGGCCAGTCCGCCCTCCAGTCCTTGGAATTGTCGCGCGGCAAGATGGCCTCCTTTGCCAGCCTGGTCAAGAGCGATTCATTCATCGACAAGGTAGTCCAAGCCAGCGGTAACGGGCTGACCGCCGAGCAGACCGCTGAAAGCATGAGCGCCTCCGCAGACAGTGAAACCCTGATGCTCACCGTGACCGTAACCCAGCCGGATATCGATAAGGCGAGGGCAACCGTGACCGCCGTTGCCGAAAACTTTGGCGCTGCAGTGAATGAGCTCGAAGCCGGCCGGACGCTTCCGGGCGGCGCCACCGTTCTGAACGTCGTTTCGGGCCCGGACGTTCTCCCTGACCCGGTCTCCCCGCGGGTGCCGCTCAACCTCGGACTCGGCGTTCTGCTGGGTTTGGCCGCCGGAGTTGTGATCGCTGTCTCGCGCCGGCTGCTGGACAAGTCCCTGAAAACGCCAGAAGAGGTTGAAGTGGCCTCCGGGCTGCCGCTGCTCGCGAGGTTGCCGTACAGCCACGCCACCTCAGGCCGGGCCGCCCTCCTTCTGGGGAAAGGGGCAGGTTCCCTGCTCGACGAGGCAGCACGGAGGCTCCGGACCAACGTTGACCATCTTCCCTCCCTTCCGTCGGCCGAGGTCATCGCTATCACGTCGGCCAGATCCGGCGAGGGAAAAACCACCGTTGCGCTGATGTTGGCCAAAGCATGGGCGGAAGCCGGAGAGCGGGTACTCCTCGTCGAAGCACACCTCCGCCAGCCGGGACTGGCCGCCGACATCAGCCTGGGAAAAAGCATTGGCTTGTCCGATGTCCTTGCCGGGCACCTGCACGTCAGCAACGCCATCCAGCACACCTCGGTAGACGGACTTCACGCCCTCGCGGCCGGCACAATACCGGCCAACCCCACAGAACTGCTCCGGGGTCCTGCGCTTTATGAGGTGCTTGAAGAAATGCGCACCCAGTACACGCGGGTCATTGTGGACGCACCAGCCCTGCGGCCGTTCAGCGACGCTGCCCTGATCGGAGCCGTGGTTGATGGGACTTTGTTGGTGGTCCGCCATGGCCGTGTGTCGGCCGAATTGCTCAAGGCCGCCCTCAAAAACCTTGAGGCTGTCAACACGCAGGCAACGGGGGTTGTGCTCAACGCGCTGCCAAGCCGAATGGCGGAGGAACGTCGCAGGTTCATTGGGAGGTTCGTGCGCCGTATGAGGGTTCGGCGCTCACGGCGGCGTTCCCGAGCGGCGCAGTGGATGCCGGTCAGCCTGTCCGCGGGGGAGCCTGTCAAGCCCGTGACCCGCCGGAGGTAAACGGTGCAGTTGGCGCTGTGGATTGGACTGTGCGTGGCCGCGTCCGTCCTTCTGCGCTCCCGGCCGCGGGTGCTGCTGGCAGCGGTGCTCACGCTTTGGTTTCTGGTCCCGGCAGTGGGAAATTCCGTGGTGACCGGTGAAGCTGGCGGTGCATTGGGCTTCCACGCAGCGTCCTGGCTGGTGATCGCAGTTCTGGCCGGGCAACTCCTTCACGATCCGTGGAGCATTAAGGACGCCCTGGCCCGCCACTTTTTCGTCTTCCTGGTCCTTGCCTTGGTGATCGTGGCAGCGTTCCTTGCCTCCAGGACCTCGTCAGAGGGCGGAGGCATGCTGCTGCTGGTGGACCAGATCCTGGCCCCGGTGCTCTTTTTTCTTCTCCTCATTGCGAACAGTGTCCGCCACCCCGGGCTGATAAAGATGCTTCGATCCCTCCTGCTTTTGCTTGTGGCTATAGTCTGCGCTATCGCGGTGGCGCAATGGCTCAACGGTGAGGCCCTTTTCTACGGCTCCGGGTTCCGGACGCAGTACTGGTTCAATCCGGAAACCCAGCGGTGGATGGGCACGCTGGACCAGCCACTCGCCCTCTCCCTGGTGGTCTGCGTGGCTGCGCCCCTGGTTGCCGGGCTGAAACGCAATTCCGTCCAGGCGGTCCTCCTGGTGCTGATGATTGTTGGGGTCCTCATCACTCAGTCGAGGGTGGGTCTGGCCGTAGTGGGGGTGTCCGTCGTCCTTGTGGTGTTCTTCGCTGACCGCAAGCCGTGGGTCAAAGCAATCATGCTGGCGTTCCTTGCAGGTGTTGCGATGGTCGTCATGTCGTCGCCGCTGGTGGTAGGTGTCTCCGAAAGGCTGGCTAATGACACCGGGTCCGCCCAGGCCCGGGCCTTGGCACTGGAATACTTCCTCGCCCGCTGGGCTGACTACGCCGTGGCAGGCCAAGGCATCGGGTCGAGCTACCGCGTGGCAGTCCAGGCCGGCCTGGAGACGAGCTTCGAGAATCCTATCCTCATGTACAGCATCGACTTTGGCATCTTCTTCGCCGTCCTCTATTTCGGCCTGATGCTGGTGCTGCTGTTGCGGAACTCGGCGTGGCACGAATACCGGGGCCTGACCTTAGCAGGGCTCTTTGCAGTCGTGATTCCGCAGACCTACAGCTCCCTTGCCACCCGTTCCGTTGCAGGAATTGTTGTTTGGACCATTCTCGCAATGGTGGTCATTGCCGGCGACGAACAGCGGGCGCTGCGGCGAGCAAGGCGGGCGGAACTGGCCGCCGCTGTGGGCCAGGCCAGGGCGCCCGCCGTACCAATGGGCCGCTAATGAAAGCGTGGCCAGGCACCGAATCCGGGCCTAAGATCGGACGCCGGGGCTTCCTGGGGCTCGTGGCCGCCGCAGGTGTGCTGAACGGTACCGGCTGCGGCGAAACCTGTCCCCAGTCCCCTGTCGGCCAGGCGGCGAGGCCAGTGCCCAACCATGTGTCGGCGTCGGAAGCAACTGCCTCGTTGATCGAAGAAGGGGCATTGGCCGCAGCGGGCGACGTTGGACCGTTCACCATAGCGGGGCTGCTCGCTGCCCCGAGTTTCTTCGTGGCGCACAGGGGATCGGGGGATAACTGGCCGGAGCACACGATGCTTGCCTACACCAAAGCGGCCGCTGCCGGCTTGAAGGCATTGGAGGTTTCGGTGGTATCGACAGGGGACGGCGTGCTGGTGTGCCATCACGATCTCAACACTGAGCGGCTGACCGGGACAGACCTCATTATCGCGCGGGCTAGTTATGCTGCGCTGGAATCGTTGCGGAACGATGCCCGTGCCTGGCTGGGACCGGCCGCACCCCTGGAACCGATACCGCTGTTGGAAGATGTACTCCGGACTTTCCTTCCGTCGAGGGTCATTTTCCTCGAAGACAAGCAGGGCACGAATGCCGATGAACTCCTGGAGCTCCTTGAGGCCTATCCCGGGGCCAGGGATCGTGTGGTCTGGAAGCAGCCGGCTTCGTCACCGGGGCACGCCCTGGCCAGGTCCCGGGGCTACACCACGTGGGGATACGTGACGGCGCCGGACTACGACAATCTCGCTGCCCTGATTCCCCGGGTTGACCTTCTGGGCGTTCACAATTCGGCCCCCTCCGCCGTTGTGCGGGAACTCGTGGCCTCAGGTAAGCCCGTTGCCGCCTGGGAAGTCCGGCGCCGCAGTGACCATGCACGGCTCAAAGCGCTGGGGGTCCGGGGCTTCGTATGTTCGAACGTCGTGCACGTCCTGCACCTTGAGGAACGGCGAGCTGAGGATGGCTTTGACACCGGGCTGCGGTACGCCGGGGACCTGCCCCAGGAGGCAGAAGGGGACTGGCAAGGACAGCCGGCACTCCAGCAGGCTGCTGTCCGAATCTCAAGCGAGGAGCCGGCGTCGTACTTGATGGGGTCGATGGGCGGGCTGTCGGGCCCGCGACGTGAGCTCGCCTTCGAACTGCGCTGGCCGGAGGGCCTTCCCGCCGGGAAGGGCAGCGCCGGGGTGGCCTTTGGCCAGGATGATGATGCGCCGTACCGCCCGGACGCTGCGGTTTCAGGCTACGAGCTGGAGTTCGGCGCGGACGGCAGGCTGACCCTCAGCCGGAGGGACAAGGGGGCGGGACCGGTAGTGCTGGCCGAAGCAGAGGGCGCGCCACCGGGTGCGGGGGAGTGGACGCGGCTGGTACTGACTGTGACACCTCAAAGGGTCATCGCCCGGCGGCCGGACCAGCAAGGGGCCGACGCCGAAACGGATGACACGGCGTACGGCGGAGGGTGGTTTTCGCTGCTGAAGAATTACGACGCCGGCCCTGCCGTCGAGTTCCGGAATGTTACTTTTCGGGAGGCCGCTGCAGCGGACGCTTGCGAGCCACGTTGACGGGATTAGGGCCGGCCCCGTCCCCGGTACGTCCAGCCCCCAAGCGCAGGAAGCCGGACCGGAACAGAGACCGTTAGCGTCAGCGCGGGCGGGAAAGGAGCTAGCCGAACAGCCCCATGATCCCAATGATGGCCGTGGCAGCCCCCAGCACCATGGAGATGCTGACGAGCACCAGGTGGACGTTGAGGAACTTCGTGGCCTTGCCTGCGGCGTCCCGCGCCCGGGGATCCTTCATCACCCGGCGCAGGAACTGCGGCCAGACCACCAGTGACCAGACGCCGGAGATGACCAGCAGGACGGCCGCGAAGACGGGGAGTTGCATTTTCTTAGTGGCTTTCCAGCCAGGCCTGGGCCTGCTGCGACTGGATGTTCAGGGCCTTGGCCACCATGGGCTCGGCCGCATCGGCGATCTTGCCGCCCAGGAACGGAACGGACGAGGTCACGTTGCCTTCCAGTTCCACGCGGGTGCTGCCGCCCTCAGCAACGAGACGCTGGACCGCCGTCACGTCAAGGGGAGCGCCTGCGATCTTCAAGGTGATGTTGCTCTGGCGGGAACCGTCTGCCGCCGGGGCGTCCCAGTTTTCCACCTGCGTGACCGTGAGCTTGTCACCAACGAACTTGCGGGCGATCTCCGGCAGGCGGGTAGTGGGCAGTGTGCGGACCGAAGTGGTGCTGAAAGCTCCGGCGGTGTCGCCGTCCACCGCGAACGACTCCAGCGTGCCGCCAACGTATTCGCTCGTGTGCCGCTGGAAGTCCTCGTTGATGAAAACAGCAGCAACGGTGTCGACGGCGTGCGGAAGGGTGGTGGATGCACTCAGTGCCATGGGTCCTCCAGGATTGGGGTCAGAACGCTTTTTGCTCCCCACATCCTACGGGGAGTGCCTGCTGTTCCTCGAACCGGCCTCCGCACTGGCAAGTTTCTGGGCGGCGGCTGTGATATTGCGCGACATCGCCGGAAAGATGAGGCTGTGGAAGGGCAGCACGGCCAGCCAGTAAAGCCTTCCGCTCAGCCCCTTCGGGAAGAAAATAGCCCTCTGCCGGTAGCGGCTGCCGGCGCCGTCGGGCTCAACGGACAGTTCAAGCCAGGCGCGTCCGGGGGCGCGCATCTCCGCCCTGAGCCGTAACATTTTTCCGCGGTCGATCCGTTCCACCCGCCACCAGTCCACGACTTCGCCTGATGCGAGGTTGCCGGGGTGCCGGCGTCCGCGCAGAAGCCCCGCGCCGCCGGTGAGTTTGTCCAGCCAGCCCCGCACCTGCCACGCGAGCGGCAGCGAATACCAGCCGTTCCGGCCGCCGATTCCCTCGATGATGGTCCACACATGGGCAGGATCGACGTCCCCATGGAACGTCCGCTCGTCGACGAACACCGTGTGGCCGGCCCAATCCGGATCGCTGGGCAGGGGATCGGCGTCGGCCCCTGCATTGGCCCAGGTTGTCTCCACCTGGCCGTCGCGCTCCTTGCCGAGGGCCAGGGCCACTGCACGCCGGTACGGAGTCAGGCCGCCCTCCGGGACGGGAATAAAGGAATCAATATCGTGCTCCCTGGACACTGCGTCGTGCTGCAGCGACTGGACGAGTGGCAGCGACATGGACAGCGGGATGGGGGTGGTCAGGGCCACCCACATGCCGGCGAGCTTGGGAGCGGGAATGGGCAGGGCCAACACCACTCGGTGCGGCAGGCCGGTTTCGGCGGCGTATTCCTTCATCATGCCCGCGTAGCTCAGTACCTGCCGGCAGCCGATATCGAACGTGCGGTTGATCGTCCCCTGCAGGGATGCGGCGGCCACGAGGTAGTACAGCACGTCCCGGACGGCGATGGCTTCGATCCTGTTGCGGACCCAGCTGGGGGCCGGCATCAGGGGGAGGGCTTCGGACAGGTGCCGGATCATCTCGAACGAGGCGGATCCAGAACCAATCACCACGCCGGCCTGGAAGACTACTGCATCCACGGGGCTGTCCAGGAACACCTTCCCCACGGCTTCCCGGGAACGCATATGGGTGGACAGCTCCACGTTGGACGGGTGCAGGCCGCCCAGGTAAACGATCCGGCTGACCCCTGCCTCAGCGGCCGCGTGCGCGGCGGTCTCAGCCATGGCCTTTTCCTTGGGCTCAAAGCCTGCGCCGGCAGCCATTGAGTGGACGAGGTAGTACAGAACGTCGACGCCGCCCAGCGCCGCCCGTATCGCACCGGCGTCGTCAAGGCTGCTTTGGACCACCTCCACTTCATCCAGCCACGGGACGCCGGCGATCTTGGCCGGCGTCCGGACCAGCACCTTCACGGTGTGGCCCGCTTCAAGAAGCCGCGGGACCAGGCGGCCGCCGATATAGCCTGTGGCGCCCGTTACCAGGACCGTGCGGTTTTCGGTGGGCTGTGATGGATCGGTAGTGCCCGTCATGCAGACTCCTTCTTCTCACCAAACCATTCGGAGCGGCAGGCTGTCCGGACGGCCGTGGGTCCTGAAAGCTTAGTGTGGTTCACGGGGGGTAGGCTGGAACTACCCGGGATTCGAAGCGAATTTCGGGTTTTCGCGTTGCCTGCGATCCCCTTGAACACCACAGGAGTTTCTGCCATGAGCCCGAGCGCCTCCCGCACTGGTACCTCCCATCCCGGTCCGTCGCTTGATGGACTGCGCCGTGTCCTGGCCGAAGACCAGACCTTCGCCCGGGTCAGGGCCGAGGCTGCAAGGGGATTTGAGGTACGTGGCCAGGACTACCAGATCAGCGCACCGGCGGGCCTGCGTGCGGTCCTGCTGGCAGAAATGGCAGACGGCCTGGCCGCCGCGGGCACGGCAGAAGAAACGTCCGACGGCGGGGTCCCGGCCGTGGTGTTGGCAGTCACCGCGACGGGACGCGAAGCCGAGGATCTGACAGCGGCCCTGCGCGCGTACCTCCCCGCCGATTCGGTGGCTGAGTTCCCCAGCTGGGAAACCCTGCCACACGAGCGGCTCTCGCCCCGTTCAGACACCGTGGGCCGGCGGCTCTCCGTCCTGCGCAGGCTGGCGCACCCGGAAACTTCGACGGCGGGACCCCTGCGTGTCGTGGTGGCACCAGTCCGCGCGGTGGTTCAGCCCATCGTGGCCGGATTGGGTGACCTGGTTCCGGTCACCTTGGAGGTGGGCCAGGAAAGGCCGTTCTCCGATGTGGTGCGGAGCCTCGCCGACGCCGCGTACGCCCGCGTGGACATGGTCACGCACCGTGGCGAGTTCGCCGTCCGCGGCGGCATCATCGACGTTTTCCCGCCCACGGAGGACCACCCCATCAGGGTGGAGTTCTTCGGCGACGAGGTGGACCAGATGCGCTGGTTCGCCGTCGCAGACCAGCGCTCGCTGTCCTCGCCCGGCCTGCACCACCCCACCGCCCTGCACGCCCCGCCCTGCCGCGAAATCCTCATCACGCCC
Source organism: Pseudarthrobacter sp. CCNWLW217 (assembly GCF_037203985.1). Taxonomy (NCBI): domain Bacteria; kingdom Bacillati; phylum Actinomycetota; class Actinomycetes; order Micrococcales; family Micrococcaceae; genus Pseudarthrobacter; species Pseudarthrobacter sp. CCNWLW217. Next base: position 42,676 of record NZ_JBBCBT010000005.1, on the reverse strand, counting down.
TCGGTGATGTCGCGGGCGGCCACCCTCAAGCAGCAACTGCCGGCCGCCGCTGACATGCTGGAGAAAATTGCCGGCGGGATCACGGTCGAGGGCATGGAATCCCTGGCGCCGGTACTCGTGGATGCGATGGTCCCCTTTGTGGAGCAGCTGCCTGCCGGTTCCATCTCAGTGGTGATCGAACCGGAAAAGGTCCGCACCCGTGCGCATGATCTTGCCGCCACCAACGAGGAGTTCCTCGAAGCCGCCTGGTCCACGGCGTCCGATGGAGGCACGGCGCCACTGGATTTGAGCTCACAGGCGTCAGCAGCCCTGCACTCCGCCAGCTTCCGCTCCCTGACGGACACCCGCAGTTCCGCCCTGGACCACGAGGTCTCCTGGTGGTCCATTACATCCCTTGCCACAGACGAGGAACTGCTGCCGGAAATCGACGTCCTGAACCTCCACGCACGCGAACCCCGCGGGTACCAGGGCGACGTTGCGGAGATGATGGACTTCATCGGCTCGCACGTCCGGGACCAGTGGCGCATTGTGGTGGCCACCGAAGGACCCGGACCTGCCCAGCGCCTTGCGGAACTGTTCCACGACGCCGACATCCCTTGTGCCAGGGTGGACACCCTTGACCAGGAACCCCAGGCGGGCATCATCGAGGTGACCACGGCCGCCGTCGGACGCGGTTTTGTCCTGGACAGCCTCAAGCTGGGCCTGCTGACCGAGGCCGACCTGCTGGGACGCACGTCCGCCGGCTCCACCAAGGACATGCGGCGCATGCCGTCCAAACGCCGGAACGCCGTGGACCCGCTGCAGCTGTTGGGCGGCGACCACGTGGTGCACGAACAGCACGGAATCGGCCGTTTTGTGGAGCTGATCCAGCGCAAGGTTGCGGGCGGCGGAGACGGGGTACGCGAGTACCTGGTCCTGGAATACGCCCCGTCCAAGCGCGGCGCTCCCGGGGACCGGCTGTTTGTGCCCACCGACCAGCTGGACCAGGTGACCCGCTATGTCGGCGGCGATACCCCTGTGCTGAGCAAGATGGGTGGCTCGGACTGGGCCAGCACCAAGTCCAAGGCCCGTAAAGCGGTCAAGGAGATCGCCGGCGAGCTGATCCGGCTGTACTCCGCGCGGATGGCCTCCCGCGGCCACGCCTTCGGGCCGGACACGCCCTGGCAGCGGGAGCTGGAGGAAGCGTTCCCCTATGTGGAGACGCCGGACCAGCTGACCACCATCAACGAGGTCAAGGCGGACATGGAGCGGGAGATCCCCATGGACCGACTGGTGTCCGGAGATGTCGGCTACGGCAAGACGGAGATTGCCGTGCGCGCGGCGTTCAAGGCGGTCCAGGACGGGAAACAGGTAGCCGTCCTGGTGCCCACCACCCTGCTGGCGCAGCAGCACTACGAGACCTTCACCGAGCGGTTCTCCGGATTCCCCTTGCGGGTCAAGGCGCTGTCGCGGTTCCAGGGTGCCAAAGAATCCAAAGAGACCGTGGAGGGTGTCAAGAGCGGTTCCGTGGACGTCGTCATCGGCACGCACCGGCTGTTGTCCAAGGACTTCGCGTTCAAGGACCTCGGCCTGGTGATCGTGGACGAGGAGCAGCGCTTTGGGGTGGAGCACAAGGAAGCGCTGAAGAAGATGCGCACCAATGTGGACGTCCTGGCCATGAGCGCCACGCCGATCCCGCGCACACTGGAGATGTCGCTGACGGGCATCCGGGAAACGTCCACCCTGGCCACCCCGCCGGAGGAGCGCCATCCCGTGCTTACCTACGTTGGTCCTTACACGGACAAGCAGACCTCGGCAGCCATCCGCCGCGAATTAATGCGTGAGGGCCAGGTGTTCCTGGTGCACAACCGCGTGTCCACCATCGAACGGACTGCTGCGAAAGTCCGTGAGCTGGTTCCGGAAGCCCGGGTGGAGGTCGCGCACGGGCAGATGTCCGAGAGCCGGCTCGAGCAGATCATCGTGGACTTCTGGGAGAAGCGGTTCGATGTGCTGGTGTGCACCACCATCATCGAAACCGGCCTGGATATCTCCAACGCCAACACCCTCATCGTCGATGGCGCCGACAAGTACGGCCTCTCCCAGCTGCACCAGCTCCGTGGCCGTGTGGGCCGTGGCCGGGAACGCGCGTACGCCTACTTCCTGTATCCGTCCGAGAAGCCGCTGGGTGAGGTCGCCCTGGAGCGCCTGAAGGCAGTAGCTACTCACAATGAGCTCGGTGCCGGCATGCAGCTGGCCATGAAGGATCTGGAGATCCGCGGTGCCGGCAACCTCCTGGGCGGCGAGCAGTCCGGACATATCCAAGGCGTGGGCTTCGACCTCTACATCCGTCTGGTGGGTGAGGCAGTGGCCGACTTCCGCGGCGACGCCGAGGAGAAGGCCGCCGAGATGAAGATCGAACTGCCGGTGAACGCCCACCTGCCTCACGACTACGTACCGGGGGAGCGGCTGCGTCTGGAAGCGTACCGGAAACTGGCCTCCGCCATCACCAACGAGGCCATTGAGGAGGTCCACGCAGAGCTGGTGGACCGCTATGGGGAGCCCCCGCTGCCCGTCAAGAACCTCATAGCTGTTGCCCGCTTCCGCGTGGGCGCCCGCGAAGCCGGACTCTCCGACGTAGCCCTGCAGGGTAACTTCATCAAGTTCTCTCCGGCGCAGTTGCCGGAGTCAAAGGTGATGCGCCTCGCCAGGATGTACCCCGGCTCGCAGCCCAAGCCTGCGCTGGACGCCGTCCTCATCCCGAAGCCTAAGACCGCGAAGATCGGCGGCAGGGACCTGCAGGACGCGGAAATCCTGGAATGGGCCAACGGTGTCATCCGCAACATCTTCTCGGACGCCCCGCTGGCGGTGGGTTGAGTCTTGATGGGAGGACATCACGCCGCGTCGGGAGCCGCGGCGTGGGTAGCTATTGCTTCGACCGGGCCCTACACCCTCGGCTGGTATCCGCTTGACGCCACTGGCATCCTGATAGGTGGCATGGCGACGGCGGGGACCGCGCTGGTGTGCGACTGGGACCACCGGCACAGTACGGTAGCCAACTCATTGCCACCGCTATCGAACGTGATTGCCGTGGGCATTGAGAACGCCAGCGGGGGCCACAGGCAGGGCACGCACTCGGTGCTGGGGGCGGCATTTTTCGTGCTGCTGGCCATGGTGGCCGGCCAGTTCCAGCTGCAGACGGACTGGGGACTGCTGTCCGTGGGCGCCGGCCTGCTGTGCATGTTCATGATTAACATCGCGGCCAAGGCACTGAAGCTGTTCCCCAAGTCCGGCTTCCTCAGCAACTGGGTGTTCGCCCTGACCATGGCCGGGCTTGTCACGTGGTTCGCCCCGGACCAGTGGACCTGGTTGCCTGTGTCGATGCTGACCGGGGTGGTGGTCCACATCGTGGGTGACATGATCACAACGGGCGGCGTCCCACTTCTCTGGCCGATCGTTATCAAGCCACCCAAGTTCCTGCGGAAACTGCCCGTGATCAACGATGTCTGGAGAGCCAATGGCGCCTTTTCCCTGCCATTGTTGGGCCGTGCCGGGTCCAAGCGGGAATGGCTGGTGCTCATACCGGTGAGCGCCTACGCCATGGTGGGCATGTGCGTGGCAGCTTGGGTTTTGGCGAAATCACACTTCCCTGCTGCCCTGTCACTCGGAACGGGCCTGTTCAGCCGCCTTTTCGGCGCGACCTGAGACGACCTCTTAAAAGGCTGGGGCCCCGGAAAATCCGGGGCCCCAGCCTGTATGTTTTAGCGGATGTTTTAGCGGGTGCTTAGTGCTCGCCGGCAGAATCGGAGCGGCCGGTGATGGTCTGCGGGATCCAGAACGCGAGGCCGAAGAGGCCCAGGCAGACGGCCATCGGCCACGGGTTGCCGAGCGTCAGGAATGAGAGCGAGTAGATTGAGCCCAGGAAGAGCGCCATCATGACAGCAAACAGGACGATGCTGGTGACGAGGCTGTTCTCGTTTTCCGGGGTCTGGACAGTGTTGACACTGGACGCTGTGGTCTTGCTGGACATTCATTCCTCCTTGGCCCCGCGGGGCTCAAATTGTGGCGACTTCCGGATCCGTGTCAGTAGCCGGATGAACCCTGTTCACCCTTGACGATCGCAATTCCGGAGCTGGCACCAATACGTGTTGCACCTGCAGCAATCATAGCCTGAGCGTCGGCGAGGGACCGTACGCCGCCAGAGGCCTTGACGCCCAGTTCCGGGCCGACAGTCCGGCGCATCAGGGCGACGTCCTCGGCGGTGGCTCCGCCACCGTTGAAGCCAGTGGACGTCTTGACGAAGTCAGCGCCGGCCTCCACTGCAGCCTCGCAGGCGAGGACCTTCTGGGCATCGTTGAGGAGGGCCGTTTCGATGATGACCTTCAGGATGGCGCCGCTGGCGTGCACCGCCTGGGCAACTGAGGCGATGTCCTCCACCAGGGCGCCCTTGTCGCCGGCCCGGGCAGCGGCGATGTTGATGACCATGTCGACCTCGTCGGCGCCGTCCAGGACGGCGCCCCGGGCTTCAAAGGTCTTGACGTCGGTGGGAGTGGCTCCCAGCGGGAACCCGACCACTGAGCAGGCCAGGACGCCGGATCCCTTGAGCGCCGTCTTGACCGTTTTCACCCAGATGGGGTTGACACAGACGGATTTGAACCCATACTCGGCGGCTTCGGCGCAGACCTTGAGGATGTCCGCCTCGCTGGCCTCGGGCTTGAGCAGGGTGTGGTCGATGAAGGAAGCGATGTTGCCCTGCGACTGCTCCGTGCCGGCTGACGTCTGCGCGGCGGGAGTGGCTTCGTTGCTCATCATGATGGTCCTTTCCGGGGCCTCGTGGGCCGCAACATGCCACGGTGTCCATGGCTCTTCCGGTGACCATCTTGCCACAGGCGTCAGGCGGCCACCGGAACCCGGTCTTCCGCTGCTACAGCCGTCATAAGCTGCATGGCGCACGCTCCGGCGGCCGAAGCCGCGGCAACCAGCAAGCCCAGCCGCACGCCGTCGAACGCTGCTGCATCGCCGATGGCCCAGACGCCGGGAACTGAGGTCCTGAACTCCTTGTTGATGGCGATTCCGCCGTTGGGAGCGGTGGCGAGTCCGGCGCTGGCGGCGAGGCCGTCGCGGGAGACCCGTTCTTCGGCCAGGACCACCAGGTCACCGTTCATGCTGCTGCCGTCCGCAAAGACGATCCCGGCCGCGGTCAGCCCGGTGCCGGCGCGATCGATGGAGTGCACCACGGCGGTGGGCCGGACTGTGGTGCGGATGGGCCTGACGCCCCGGGCACGCAGCACCGCTTCGGCCTGTCCGGCTGCGGCGCCGGTGCCTACCAGGATCCCGAGTGGCCGCCTGCCCAGCTCCCGGGTGACTTCGTTGACGGCGTCGCCGATCCGGGCGGCGTCGTCAATTGTGGAGTAGCTCAGGCAGCGGCCGGCTCCTGCAACCGGAGATGAGACCGGGGCCGATCCGGTGGCGATGACCAGCTCGTCGTAGCTGAATTCCATTCCGTCCGCAGTAGTGACTGTGCGGTTGTCCGGGTCGATGAAGCTGGCGGGCTGACCGAAGCGGACCGAGACCTGGGGCAGTTCTGCAAGGTCCAGGAGCTCGGCCGGAGCGTCGTCCCGGTTGCTTAGCACGGTGATGGTTCCGCGGAACCTGGCACCGTCCAACTGGCGGACCAGCGCCTGCGCGGCGGGGCCGGCACCGGCGATGACGATGCGCGGGGCCGGGGAGACGGTGGTGGACGGTGCCGGAGCGGACATGTGCTGGCCCTTTCGCTGGCGGCCGCAGAGCGGCCGGGGAATTCGTTGATGAATCCCAGCGTAGGCGGCTGGCTTTTCCAGCGTGTTTCCCCGCTGTTGCCGTCCTGAGAGTGCTTTTTCGCCAACGTTTACCGCCCGGTAACAGAACCCGTGACGCACCTCTCACTACGGTCCCGATTGACACAAACGGGCCGGAGCCCGCGCCGTTAGACGCGGATCCGGTAGCCCCTCTTGACCACGGTCTCCACCAGGCGGCCATCCGGCAACGACGACCGAAGGCGGCTGACCGTCATGTCCAGGGCGTGGACTGAGCCCCTGAGCTCAAGCAGCTCCGAGAGCGATTCGCGGGACAGCACGGCCCCGCCGGCACCGAGCAGCGCACGCAGCAGCAGCAGTGGCGCGGGGGCCAGCTCAACCTGCTGCCCGTCGATCCGCAGGCTGCGGCCGCGCAACTCGATATTCCCTGACCTCGTGTCCAGGCGGCGCACATGGTTAAGGGCGAGATGCTCGCACACCAGCCTGATGAGGGCGCCCATCCGGAACCGCTCCGGGATCAGCGGGGTCACCCCGGCGTCGAGCAGCGGCTGCGCGGTGACGGGTCCGACCACAGCGGTCGTCACGTTGGTTTTCAGGCTTTCGATCAGTTGCTTGTAGACACCCATCTCATGGGCGGTACTCCACATGGCATCCACCGCGGGCGCGCTGGTAAACGTCAGGACGTCCAGGTTGCCGCTGCATGCAGCCTCGATGAGCCGGGGGAGTTTGTCCTCGCCGTCGGGCTTGACCCAGCGGTAGGGCGTCACGGTCAGGACGGTTGCGCCGGACATGCGGAGCCGCTCCAACTGCCGGACATCCGTGTAGCCGTGCAGTTGGACGGCCACAGTCTTGCCACGCACGCCTTCGGCCAGCAGCATGTCCACCAGCGTTGCGGTGGTTTCGTCACTGCTGATTCCGACGTCGGCAAGGCCGGCCGCGCGGACGGCGCCCCGGGCTTTGGGTCCACGGACGAACATTCGGCAGGCTGCCAGGGTGTCCAGCAGGTCCTCGCCGATGCCAAAGGAGTCGGCAGCCTCGCACCAGCGCCGCATGCCGTAGGCAGTGGTGGCGATGCAGAGATCCGGGCGTGCGGCAATGATGGCTTTGGTGTCCTCAATGAGGCGGAAGTCCTCCTGCACGGGGGCGATCTTCAGTGCCGGTGCGTGCAGAACTTCAGCGCCGCGGCGTTCGAGGGCCTCGATGAGGTCCCGGGAGCGCCGGTGCGAAGTTACTCCAATGCGGAAACCCTCCAACGGGGAGTCCGCCGCCTCCTGCCCGGAGGTTTCTTCAACCTGGGGTTCTGCGGGTGCCAGTGCGTTCATGGGGTTCAATCCTTTCATGAACCGAGCAGCGAGGCCGCCAGCCTGTCCAGGTCGGCGGCGGCCTCGGCATGCCCACGGTTGGCCTCAGCCACGCGAACCACCTCGCCGATGACAAGCACGGCGGGATTGCTGCAGCCGGCAGCAGCGGAGGTGATGGTGCCCAGGTCCGCGATGGTGGTCCGCTGGCCGGGGCGGTATCCGCGTTCGACGACGGCCATGGGCATGTCCGGACGCATCCCGGCTTTGCGGAGTCCCGCGGCGAGCTGGTGCAGGGTTCCGATGCCCATCAGCACCACGATGGTGCCGCCGAGTCCGGCGAGGTGCTTGTGTTCCTTTTCGGTCAGCGGCGCGTGGCCGGAGACGACGGTGAACATGTGGCTGACTTCGCGGTGGGTCACCGGGATTCCGGCAGCAGCCGGGACGGAGATGGCGCTGGTGACGCCGGAGATGACGCGGACCTTGACGCCGGCCGCGACGCAGGCGGCGACTTCCTCGCCGCCGCGGCCGAAGACGTACGGATCGCCGCCCTTGAGACGGACCACGTTGTTTCCGGCGAGGGCGCTTTCCACCATCAGCTTTTCGATATCGGACTGGCCCACCTTGTGGTGGCCCGGCTTCTTCCCAACATCGACCAGTTCGGCCGATGTCATGGACGGCAGTTCCTGGTAGGGAGCCAGCCGGTCGTAGAACACCACATCCGCGTCGCGGAGGGCCTTCATGGCGGCGACGGTGAGCAGTTCGGTGGTTCCAGGTCCGCCACCGACCAGGGTGACATGGCCCACGGGGCCGGCGGACGGCTCAGCTGCTACCGGGATGCCGGTTGCACGGCACCGCTCGAGCAGGGCATCCCAGCCGGGCTGGCCGTCGTCGACCGCTGCGACGAGGAATGGACGCTCGGGCAGCGGGCCGTCATGCCCGGCACCCTGGGGGGTGCTGAGGCGGTAGACGACGGCGCCGGCTGCCTCGTAGCGGCGGACCGCCTGGCGTGCGGCGTGGTCCGAACCGGTGACCAGGACTTCGCGGCCGGTGAGATCAATGCTGAGCTGCATGCCTATACCTCGTTCTCGTCGCGGGGCCTCATGGGGATGGAAGCTCCTATGAGGACTTTCCCCTTTTCTTCCGGGGTGGCCGGGCGCATCTGGCCGCGCTCGTCCGAAACAAAGGTGATGGAGTCGTCCTTCTGGTCCGGGGCGTTGACGAAGGAGCGGAACCGGCGCAGGCGCTCGGGGTCCTTCAGGGTGTCGGCCCACTCGTCGACGTAGGTGTCGACGTGCTTGGCCATGGCGGCCTCGAGGTCCTCGGCGATGCCCAGGGTGTCCTTGACCACCACGTCCTCAACGTGCTTGATGCCGCCGTCGAGCTCCTCCTGCCAGCGCGCGGTGCGCTGCAGGCGGTCTGCGGTGCGGATGTAGTACATGAAGTAGCGGTCGATGTACTTGATCAGGGTCTCGTCGTCGAGGTCCTTGGCCAGGAGCTGGGCGTGGGCCGGGGTAGCACCGCCGTTGCCGCCGACGTACAGGTTCCAGCCGTCGGCGGTGGCGATCACGCCAACATCCTTGCCGCGGGCTTCGGCGCATTCACGGGCACACCCGGAGACGCCCATCTTCAACTTGTGCGGGCTGCGGAGGCCGCGGTAGCGGAGCTCGAGCTGGATGGCCATGGCCACCGAGTCCTGGACGCCGAAGCGGCACCAGGTGGAACCAACGCAGGACTTCACCGTGCGCAGGCTCTTGCCGTAGGCCTGGCCGGACTCGAAGCCGGCGTCCACCAGTTCCTTCCAGATTTCCGGGAGCTCTTCGAGGCGGGCACCGAACATGTCGATGCGCTGGCCGCCGGTGATCTTGGTGTACAGGTTGTACTTCTCGGCTACCGCTGCGATGACGCCGAGCTTCTTCGGGGTGATTTCTCCGCCGGCGATGCGGGGGACCACCGAGTAGGTGCCGTCCTTCTGCATGTTGGCCAGGGCGCGGTCGTTGGTGTCCTGCAGGGTACCGCGGCCGGCGTCCAGCACGTAGGCGCTGTTCTGGCTGGCGAGGATGTTGGCGATGGTCGGCTTGCAGATGTCGCAGCCAGCACCGGTGCCGTACTTGGCCATGATCTCTTCGAAGGAGGTCAGTTCCAGGACGCGGATGGCGTCGAAGAGTTCTTGGCGGGACAGCTCGATGTGCTCGCAGAGGGCCTTGGAGACCTCGACGCCGGACTTGGTGAGCTCGGTTTCCAGCAGCTTCTTAAGCATCGGGACACAGGAGCCACAGCTGGTTCCGGCACGCGTGCAGCCCTTGAGTTCGCCGAGTTCCTGGACCGGGGCGTTGCCTTCGCAGGCGCCGCAGCCGTTGACGGTGTCGCGGATGGTTCCGGCGGACACGTTGTTGCACGAGCACAGGATGGCGTCGTCCGGCAGTTCGGTGTCCGGGGCGTCACCGCCGCCAGCGGCCGAGAGGTACGCGCCGGGCTCGGCGCTCAGTTCCCGGCCCAGGAGCGGACGCAGGCTGGTGTAGGGGGTAGCGTCGCCCACGAAGATGCCACCCAGGAGGGTCTTGGCATCGTCGGTGGTGACAATCTTCTGGTAGACGCCGCGGGCCGGGTCGGCGTAGACGATTTCAAGGGCGTGCTCGGTCTTGGCGAACGCGTCACCGAAGCTGGCGACGTCGACGCCGGACAGCTTGAGCTTGGTGGCGGTGTCGAAGCCCGGGAAAGTGGCTTCCCCGCCGTGCAGGCGGTCGGCGACGATCTCGGCCATGGTGTTGGCGGGGGCAACCAGGCCCAGGCACATGCCGCCGAAGTTGGCCACTTCACCGATGGCCCAGATTCCGTCGATCTCGGTTGCGCAGTAGTCGTTGATGACCACGCCGCCGCGCTGGCCCAGCGAGAAGACCTGCTCCTCTCCTTCGGCCGCGCGGAAGAGTTCGTCGCGCGGCCGGACGCCGATCGCGACGATCACAAGGTCAGCATCGATGACGCGGCCGTCAGCCATGAGGACACCGGTGACCTGGCCGTCGTCGTCGGAGAGCACCTCAGAAGGGAACACGCCGCCGTGCACTTCGAAGCCCTTGGACTTAATGAGCCGGCCCATGGCCTGGCCCGCGCCTTCATCCAGCTGTGTAGCCATCAGCCACTGCGAACCGTCGATGACGATCGGGTTGGCGCCCAACTGCTCCGTGCCGGCTGCAGACTCGAGCCCGAGGAGGCCGCCACCGATGGTGACCGCGTTAACCTTGCGGCCGAGCTTCTCGGTGAGTTCGGCAATGGCCTTGTTGATGGCCCAGACGTCCTCGAGCGTGCGGTAGACGTGTGTGTGCTCGGCACCGGGGATCGGCAGGCGGGCAGCATTCGAGCCCGTGGCAACCACGAGGTCGTCGTATTCAAAGACGTTTCCGGCCGCGGTTTCCACGGACTTGGCTTCGTGGTTGATTTTGACGACGCGCTCGCCGGTCTTCAGGGACATGGCCTCGTGGTCCCACATGCTCGCCTCGCCGAGGGTGAGGTCGTAGTCCATTTCCGTCAGGGCCTTGCTGAGCGCCACGCGGTCGTAGGGGAGGTGTGCTTCCTCAGTGAGGACCGTGACGTGCCAGCCTTCGAGGCCGCGGGCATACATTGCGTCCGCAAAACGGTGGGCCGCCGGGCCGCCGCCGGCGACGACGATGCGGCGCGGAGTCTCTGTGCTTGAAGTCTGTTCGGTCACTGTGGGCCTTTCGCATGGGCCGCAGACGGTGCTCTGCAGCTTGTCCATCCAGACTAGGCAGCCGCAGTTTCGCTTCAGTTTCCCAATTGTTTCGTGAACTTAACTTCTGCATCACGAACGCATTTCCGGCCGGGTGAGGTCTCTTTTACGCGCCGGACACATTCAGCGCATGCCCATGAAACACCGGACGCCTAGCTTGTTAGTACGGCCATACAGGTGGCCAAGCAAGCACAGGGAGAGGAGCCGACATGACGGCAACACTGGAACTTGGGGCACTCGCCACAGAAACTGACACCGCCACAGGCTGGCACCGCGTCTGCGCCGTGGAAGAACTGGAGCTGTCCTGGGGCGAGGCCGCACTCATTGCAGGCCGCCAGGTAGCCCTCTTCCGGACCGGCCCCAGCGAGATTTTCGCGGTAGCCCATGAGGACCCCGCCACCGGCGCCCATGTCATGGCCCGAGGCATCCTCGGCTCCCGCGGTACGCGCCCCACCATTGCCTCGCCGCTGCACAAAGAGGTCTACGACCTGGAAACGGGCGAATGCTTCGGTACGGCTGAGCTGCGGCTGGACACCTTCAACACCCGCATCATCGACGGCTTCATCGAAATCGAGCTCTAAGCTCCCGCTAAAGGCCGAGGGCCTCCCGCACGTCGCCGAGCACCTGGTCCAGGGCGGCGCGTGCGGCTTGGCGTGCCTCGGGGAGTTCCGCTGCGGACTCTACATTCTTGATCACTTCCAGGTAGCACTTGAGCTTCGGCTCAGTGCCGCTGGGGCGGATGATCACCCGGGTCTGGTCCCGGGTCAGGTACAAAAGACCGTCCGTGGGCGGCAGGTGTTCGCTGCCTTCGGCGAGGTCCACGAACGTTTCCACGGCGGAGGAACCGAATGAATCGGGCGGGCTGACCCGGAGCCGGTTCATCATGGCATCCAACAGGCCAAGGTCCGCTACCCTGATGCTCAGCTGGTCGCTGGCGTGCAGGCCGTGCTGAAGGTAAAGCTCATCAAGGGTGTCGAAGACTGTTTTGCCGGCCGCCTTGGCGGCAGCAGCGAGCTCCGCGATCAGCACGGCAGCTGAGATGCCGTCCTTGTCACGGACCAGGTCCGGGGCCACGCAGTAGCCCAGGGCTTCTTCGTAACCGTAGAGCAGACCGGGCACACGGGAAATCCACTTGAATCCCGTCAGCGTTTCCTCGTGTGCATACCCGGCCGCGGCGGCGATGCGTGCGAGCAGCCGTGACGAAACAACGGAATTGGCGAGGACGCCGTCGGGCTTTTCCTCGCCACTGGCCGCAAGCCGCGTCACGATGTGCGCGCCCAGGAGTGCCCCCACCTCATCACCGCGCAGCATACGCCAGGCATCCGTGTCAGGATCCTTGGCGGCGACTGCCGCCCGGTCCGCGTCGGGATCGTTGGCCAGGACAATATCAGCATCAACACGCACAGCCGTTTCCAGGGCCAGGTCCAGGGCGCCTGGCTCTTCCGGATTCGGGAAACTCACCGTGGGAAACTCCGGGTCCGGGGCGGCCTGTTCAGCCACCAGGGTGACGTCGGCAAAGCCGGCTTCGTTCAGCACAGCCACCGCCGTTTCCCCGCCGACGCCGTGCATGGGCGTCAGGACGATCCGCAGGTCACGGGACGGAAAGTGTGCCGGATCGGCGAGTGCTGCGGCGGCGCGCTGATAGTCGGCGGCGATGGACGGATCCAATACAGTCCAGCCGCCAGCTGCGAGGGGGATGGAGTCCAAAGGGCCCACAGCATTGATCCGCGCTGCGATTCCGGTGTCATACGGAGCCACGATCTGGGCCCCTCGTCCGCTTTCTTCCACGGCATGGCGGCCCAAATAGACCTTGTAGCCGTTGTCCTGGGGCGGGTTGTGGCTGGCAGTGACCATCACGCCGCCGTCGCAATCCAGCGCCCTCACCGCGTAAGCCAGCAGCGGCGTGGGAAGTGCGGAGGGCATCAGGAAGGTCTCAAATCCCGCGGCGGTGAAGATCGCCGCAGTTTCCTCGGCGAAGATATCGGAGTTGTGGCGGGCATCAAAACCTACGACGGCGCGCGGCCGGGTGCCCGGTGAAGCGGAACTGACCGCGTTGCTGAGGAAGGAAGCCAGGCCCGCCGCTGCGCGGCGCACCACCACGCGGTTCATCCGGTTGGGCCCGGGGCCAAGAGCCGCGCGGAGGCCAGCTGTGCCGAACTGCAGGGTGCCGTTGAAGCTGTCAGTGAGTTCCTGGCGGGCAGCGCCAACCCCGTCTTCCGCCTGCCGGACCAGTTCAGCGAGTGCGGCGGAAGTTTCGGAATCCGGATCCTGGGCGGCCCAGTCGCGGGCTTGGCTGAACAGGCGGGAGTCGGCATCGGTGGACGTCATGGGCATAACGCTATCGTCATTGCTCCGAAGAAAAGTCCCCGAACACCCCTTCCCGCACAGCGGAGCACGACGAGTGCCCGATTTCCTTGACAGTAAATTTTCTGGACAAGTAGTGTCTCGAATATGAAGATGGGGCAGGGCGTGGAGTGGGCGTTGCACAGTTGCGTCAACATGTCCTGGACCCCGATGGGGGAGGCAGTGAGCAGTGCGCGTCTGGCCGAGTTCTACAAATTACCCGCTGCCTACCTGAACAAACAGCTCCAGGCCCTCGTCCGGGCAGGCATCCTGGCATCGGTATCAGGTCCGAGGGGCGGCTTCCAGCTGGCACGCCGGCCGGACCGGATCTCCGTCCTGGACGTGGTCCTGGCCATCGAAGGGGACGAGCATACCTTCAGGTGCGAAGGCATCCTCAAGGACGCACCCGGCGGCGACATGGACGCTGACTACGCACGGACCTGCCTCATTTCGCAGACCATGCGGCATGCTGAGGTCACCTGGCGTACCGAGCTTTCCCGGCAATCTGTCGCCGGGATAGCCCAAGCCATCGAACGCCGGTTTCCGGACGCCAGGCAGGAAACGGTCAGCAGACTGACCGGAACCCGCACGTGACACCCTTTACAACCGGGCGATGATCTCCGCGAGGAGCTTGGAGATCCTCGGTCCGGCGGCCTGACCGGACTCAATGACTTCCTGGTGGCTGAGCGGGACCGGGCTGATGCCGGCCGCGAGGTTGGTGACCAGTGAGATGCCGAACACCTCCATCCCCGCATGGCGGCCGGCGATGGCTTCCAGCGCCGTGGACATGCCCACCAGGTCCGCACCGATCCGTTTGGCGTACTGCACCTCAGCCGGGGTTTCATAGTGGGGTCCCGTGAACTGCGCGTAGACGCCCTCCTCCAGCGAAGAGTCGACCTCACGGGCCAGCCCGCGGATGCGCGCGGAGTAAAGATCTGTCAGGTCAACGAAGGTGGCCCCCTCCAACGGGGACGCCGCGGTGAGGTTTATGTGATCTTTGATGAGGACAGGGGTGCCCGGAATCCAGCTTTCATTGAGGCCACCGCACCCGTTGGTGAGGACCAGGGTCCCGCAGCCGGCGGCGGCAGCCGTGCGCACGCCGTGGACTACGGCACGGACACCTTTACCCTCATAAAAATGCGTGCGGGCGCCGAGGACCAGGGCCCGTTTGCCTTCCCTGGTGAGCACCGAACGGATGGTTCCCACGTGGCCTTCCACCGCCGGGGCATGGAAACCGGGGACCTCGTCCGCGGCCAGCGTGGCAGTGGTGGCGCCGATCAGGTCAGCGGCTTCAGCCCACCCTGACCCGAGGACCAGAGCGACGTCGTGGCGCTCCACGCCGGTTTCGGCGGCGATGTAGTCTGCGGCGGCGCGGGCGGCGGCAAAGGGGTCAGTGTTCAGGAAGTCTGTATTACTCACTGGTACAAGTTATCGTGCCGCTGCCCCTGTGCACAGCGTCACGACTGCCCGTGATCCGCACCATGGGCAAGCCTGATTATTGGTGGTGCGGGGCCGCATGCGCGAGAATGGTTGTTTGTGACTACGCACCCTGATTTCAGCTCACCCCGGATCGCAATCCTAGGAGGTGGCCCGGGCGGATACGAAGCCGCTATGGTGGCTGCCTCGCTGGGGGCGCAGGTCACCATCATCGAACGCGCCGGCCTGGGCGGCTCTGCGGTGCTCACCGACGTCGTGCCTTCCAAGACCCTGATCGCCACCGCTGACCTGATGACCCGCGTTGGCGAGGCAGGGGAGCTGGGAGTGAAGTTCGACGTCGATGGCGGCGATTTTGTGCCGGTGATGCGGGCGGACCTCAAGCACATCAACGACCGCCTGCTGGGCCTCGCCCGCCAGCAGTCCCGGGACATCTCGTCCGGACTGGAACACCAGAACGTCCGCATCCTGCTGGGCTCCGGCAAGCTCGTGGACAACCACACGATTGAAGTCCTGACCGCGGACGGCACCGAAATTGTGGAAGCGGACACCATTCTGCTGACCGTGGGAGCGCATCCCCGGGAACTGCCCACTGCCCGGCCGGACGGGGAACGCATACTGAACTGGGCCCAGATCTATAACCTCGATGAGCTTCCGGAGGAACTCATCGTAGTGGGCTCCGGCGTGACCGGCGCTGAGTTCGCCTCCGCCTACAACGGCCTTGGTTCCAAGGTCACCCTCATTTCCAGCCGCGACCGCGTACTTCCGGGTTCCGACACCGACGCCGCCGAGGTGCTGGAGGAAGTCTTCGAGCGCCGCGGCGTCCGGGTCCTGTCCCGTGCGCGCGCAGAGAGCGTGGAACGGACCGACGACGGCGTGGTGGTCACCCTGGGCGATGGCTCCAAGGTCACCGGCAGCCACTGCCTCGTCTGTGTTGGCTCGATTCCCAACACCGCTGGTATCGGCCTCGAAGAAGCCGGCGTGGCGCTCACCGAAAGCGGCCACATCAAGGTCGACGGCGTTTCCCGCACCACTGCTCCGAACATCTACGCCGCGGGCGACTGCACCGGCGTCCTGGCGCTTGCCTCCGTGGCCGCGATGCAGGGCAGGATCGCGATCGCCCATTTCCTCGGCGACAGCGTGACGCCGATCAAGCTCCACCAGGTGGCGTCCAACATCTTTACATCGCCGGAGATCGCCTCGGTGGGTGTTTCCGAGGACGAAATCCAGTCCGGCAAATACCAAGGCGACATCGTCAAACTGTCGCTCAAGAGCAACGCCCGGGCCAAGATGCGCAACCACAAGGACGGCTTCGTCAAGATCTTCGCGCGCAAGGGCTCCGGGACCGTGATCGGTGGCGTTGTGGTGGGACCGAACGCGTCCGAACTGATCTTCGCCATCTCCATCGCGGTGAAGCAGAAGCTCCACGTCGACGACGTCGCCAGCACGTTTACGGTGTACCCGTCACTCAGTGGATCGATTTCGGAAGCAGCGCGGCGCCTGCACGTCCACATGTAGGGACGCCTGGCTGTTGTGGGCTGTGGGCAATTCAGGCCCGCAACCTGACATCCTTCCATATCTCCACTGTGGGACAGGCTGTGGGATCGGTTTCGCCAGCCTCGCAAAGGTAGATGATCGCCCGCAACTGGGCCTTCCCGGTGGTGAACAGGCCGGTCATCCCCGAAACGAATTGTGTTTCGCGGGTGCCGCAGGGTGCGGGCAGGAAGTTTGGTTCATCGTTGAATCCGACCGTTTCACCTTGGAAGACCTGGAATATCTGGAACATGTAGGTCTTGTCAGGGTCACACCTCACCGTTAGTTCGACGCTGACAAAGTTGTTCGCCGGCGTGGCCGAAACCTGTGTCAGGGAGACAGGTTTGGGGGCGGCGCTGGCGGGGGCGGCGGTGAGTCCGAAAAGCGCCATCAGAAGGGCCACCACCGTGACCGTCAGGCGCGAAGTGAATTTCATATCCTGCTCCAAGGGATGTGTACCGCGATGTTAGGGGTCCCCCCGGGCTCATTCGGATCACAGATGCTGAAGGCGCATCCTGATCGAAAGGTATGCCCCCACAGCCCCGAAGTCAACGGAACATCGTGACCCAAAAGACGCCGCAGCGGACCGCACCGGGGCTGGTGGGAGTACGGGGATCGCGGTAGCGTGGCGGCATGACTACAGCTCTGGTACGGCCGCGCAGCGGGAAAATCATCGGCGGCGTCTGCGCTGCCTTGGCAGCCCGGTTCGGGCTTCCCAAGTTCCTGGTGAGGCTCGGCTTTGTGATCTTTGGCCTCGTGGGGATCGGCGAGCTGGTCTACATCGCCTTGTGGATCATGATTCCTAAAGCCCCGGCGTAGCACGTGCCTTAGACTGCGGTTGGCCCCGCTACCGGGGCCAACTGCGGTCTACCTAGTGCTCCTCCATAGGCGGTGTGTTGGGATTGCAGGCAAGGCCCGGCTTCGGGAAGAAGTCCTTGACACCCCTCTTCACGAGTTGACCGTAAGACTGGACCTGTCCGTCAAACGGGAAGGCCTCCGTGGGGTCGTCGTTGAGCCCGGAGAAGGCACAGGCGGACCTGGCGTGGTCGGGGCCCATTTCCACCTGGCCGCGGGGAGCATCATCCGGTCTTGCAGCAGAAACGGGACCGGCGCTCAGCCCCACCAACGCCAACGTACAGACCGCAGCACCAAGCAGTGATTTCTTATGCATTGCGTTACCTCAGTTCCTCGAAGTGATGACTCTTCTTGGTGGCAGACGCTGCAGATTGGTGCAAACCATGACACTGCCCAGCGCAGGGTCTGCTACCTACGGGCCGGATGTGGCCCACGGAGACGATCCTAGTGTCGTTCTAAAGACGATGGAAGAACCTGCATCCAAGCATGTGGAAAGCCGCAGGCCGACTCTCAACTAGGTAGCAGCAAGTGTCGTTATGAGCGCTCATAACGACACTTGCTGCTACCTAGTTGGGCGGACCACCGATTATTTCAGGCGGCGGGAGCCGCCTGGAAGTGTTTTTCGATGAGCCCCTTGATGTCCTCGTGGCAGCCGCCGCAGCCGGTCCCGGCCCTCGTTGCCTTGGACACTTCGGCCACAGTTGAGCAGCCGTCCTCCACGGCCCCCTGGATCTTGGCCCCGCTGACTCCGGCGCAACGGCATACGGTGCCCGCCGGATCCGCCGGGCCGGTCGCGGCCAGCTGGTCAGGTCCGTCCAGGCGCAGCAGCAGTGAACGGTCCGCCGGCAGCTCGGAGCCGCGCTCGAACAGCCCCACCAGCTCAGCGGCGGTCCGCGGCATGCCGACCGCCACAAGGCCTTCCAGCACTCCGCCGCGGGTGGTCATCTTGACGTAGCGGCCGTGCTCGGGATCCGCCCACTGAGCGATCTGCAGGCGCGCTCGGCCGTTCACCGCTCCGGCGGTGAGGGCTTCCTCGTCCCACGGTTCGGCACTGTTGTTGCCCGCCACGGCCATATTCATGCCGCGGGCCTTGAGGACCACGACGCCGGCCAGTTCCTGGGGCAGCTCCTGCAGCCCGTCAGCCACTTCCTGCGTGCCAGTGGCCAGCAGGGTGAGGTATTCGGCCAGCCATTCCGCCTGCCGCCAGCCCGGGCCTACCAGGCCGGACGGGCCCTTGGCAGTGCGGCATTCGGCGCAGGTGGGATCGGGGCAGCGGACTTCGGCGCAGTCGCCGATCGCAAAGATGTGGGGCTCGTGGTGGGCGCGGAGCCGGTGGTCCACCAGGATTCCGGTGCCGGTGGACAGGCCGCAGCCTTCGGCAAGTTCTGTCCGGGGCCGCACGCCGCACGAGATGACCAGGAGGTCGCCGTCGATCGCGGAACCGTCGTCCAGCAGCAGTGCCGAGAAGCCGCCGTCGGGCGCGTTGTGCTCCACACCGGTGGACCGGGCATTACCGGCCATCCGGACACCGCACTGGCGAAGGCTGGCCGCGAGGACCGCTCCGCCGCCACGGTCGATGTTTCGTCCCAGGGGATGCGGTCCGTTGTGCACCACAGTCACGGTGGCGCCTTCCTCGGCTGCTGCCAGGGCTGTTTCAAGGCCCAGTACACCGCCGCCCAGCACCACTACGCGCTTGCCGCCGTCCACCGCCTGGCGAAGCACTTCGGCATCCCGCAGGTCCCGAAGTGCCGTAACCCCGGCCGGGAGCACGGGGGAGGTGGGGTCCGGGTTGATACCAATGAGGTTGGGAATGACAGGACGCGAGCCGGTGGCGAAGACCAAGCGCTCGTAGTGGATGGCGCTGCCATTGGTGAGGATTACCTGCTGCCGGGCGCGGTCAACGCGGCGGACCCGCACGCCGAGGCGGACGTCCACCCCCTCGGCGGACAGGGCCTGCGCGTCCGAGAGCGCCAACGCATCGGCGGTGGTGCGTCCGACCCCGAGATCAGCGACCAGGACGCGGTTGTAGGCTGCTTCGGTTTCCTCGCCCACTACGGTCAGGCTGACATGTCCCGCGCGGACCGCCGGCATCAGTTCATCGATCAGGCGAGCGGCCACCGGGCCAAAACCGACAATGACAATCTGCTCACTCATGAGGCCTCCGTCGTCTGCAGAACATTGTTCTGGGGCTGGTTCGCGGCCTGGTCGGCGGCCAGCCGGACCCAGACCTTGTTGAACTTGAATTCGGGCATCCCGGAGATGGGGTCCGTGGCGGCTTCCGTCAGCCGGTTGGCGCTTTCGAGCTCGGGGAAGTGGAACGGCAGGAACACTGTTTCGGGGCGGATCGCCGTACTGAGTTCGGCCCGGCAAACCACCTGGCCGCGTTCGTTGGCTACCGACACGAAGGACCCTTCGGCGATGCCCATTGAAGCGGCGGCGGCAGGATGGATCTGCACTTTCGCCTCCGGCTGGCTCGCCAGCAGTTCCGATACCCTGCGGGTCTGGGCCCCGGACTGGTAGTGCTCCAGGAGGCGCCCGGTGATGAGGGTCATGGTTTTGGCTGCCGGGTCCCTGCCGTCCCCCGTGGGGGGAACGGGGGTACGACGACGGCGGGGCGCCACCGGGGTCATGACCGCCTTGCCGTCAGGGTGCGCGAAAGCGTCAAGGAAGAGCCGTGGCGTGCCGGTGCTGCCTGCGGGGTATGGCCAGTAGGCGGCTTCGCCGCGGTCCAGCATGGCGTAGTCGATGCCAGAGTAGTCGGCAAGGCCGCCGGCGGAAGCCAACCGGAGCTCCTCGAATACCGTCTCGGGGTCCTCGCTGTAGGTGGAGGGAGCCTCAAGGGCTTCCGCCAGGCGCGCCATGATCCATAGTTCGCTGCGGGCACCGGCGGGCGGCTGCAGGGCGCGGCGGCGGCGGAGCACGCGTCCTTCGAGGTTGGTCAGAGTGCCTTCCTCCTCGGCCCACTGCAGGACCGGCAGGATGAGGTCGGCCTCGGCTGCGGTCTCGGATATAAAGAAGTCGCAGACCACCAGGAAATCCAGGCTGCGCAGCCCTGCGATGACCGAGTTCGCGTCAGGGGAGGCCACAGCGATGTTGGAGGCGTGCACCAAAAGGCAGCGGACGCCGTCGGGCTGTCCGAGTGACTTGAGCAGCTGGACGGCGGGGAGGCCGGGCCCGGGAATGGTCTCTTCCGGGACACCCCAGACGCCGGCCACGTGGGCGCGGGCTGCGGGGTCGGTGATCTTCCGGTAGCCGGGGAGCTGGTCGGCCTTCTGGCCGTGTTCCCTGCCGCCCTGGCCGTTGCCCTGGCCGGTGAGGGTGCCGTAGCCGCTGCGGAGCGATCCGGGCAGGCCAAGGAGAAGGCTCAGGTTGATCGCGGCGGTGGCGGTGTCGGTGCCGTCCACGTGCTGTTCGACGCCGCGGCCGGTGAGGATGTAGCTGCCGCCCTTGCGGGCGCCATCGGCGAGCCTGCGGGCGGTTTCGCGGATGAGCTCCGCCGGGACGCCGGTGATCGACTGGACGCGTTCGGGCCAGTATGCGTTGACGCTGCGGACCACGGCGTCGTAGCCGGAGGTGCGCTCCGCGATGAAGGCGGCGTCGGCCAGGCCCTCGTGGATGACCACGTGCGAGAGCCCCAGCAGGAGGGTCAGGTCGGTGCCCGGCAGGGGCTGCAGGTGAAGGCCACCGCCGTCGGCCGTGAATTTAGCCGTCGCGGAACGGCGGGGGTCAACGATGACCAGCCCGCCGGCGTCGCGGACGCCCTTGAGGTGCTGGACGAACGGCGGCATTGTTTCGGCAACGTTGGAGCCCAGCATCATGATGGTGCTGGCGTTGTCCAGGTCTTCGAGCGGGAACGGAAGTCCGCGGTCGACGCCGAAGGCACGCATCCCTGCGGCCGCGGCGGAGGACATGCAGAAACGGCCGTTGTAGTCGATGCGGGAGGTGCCAAGGGCCAGGCGGGCAAACTTGCCCAGCATGTAGGCCTTCTCATTGGTAAGGCCGCCGCCACCGAAGACGCCGACGGCGTCCTTCCCGTAGCGGGCTTGGGTTTCCTTCACGGCCGTGGTCACCAGGCGCAGTGCCTGGTCCCAGCCGATGGGACGGTGGATCCCGTCGTCGCCCTTGAGGAGCGGTTCGGTAACGCGTCCGGGGTGGTTCAGGAGCGTGGCGGAGGTCCAGCCCTTGCGGCACAGGCCTCCCCGATTGGTGGGGAAATCCCGCCCGCTGACTTCCAGCACAGGAGCTGTCGCAGCAGCCGCGGCAGCGGCCTGGGCGGGCACGGGGACTGACCCCGGCTCGGAAGCCGGGGTCAGTTCCGCTGGAGACTTGAGCGTCATGGCGCACTGCAGAGCGCAGTAAGGGCAGTGCGTGTCGGCGCTTTTGGTCATGTTAGACGTGTCCCATCGCATTTCGGTTGGCGTTGCGGATGTAGAAGGCCCAGCAGACAACCAGCATCACAGCGTAGGCCCCGACGAAACCGTAGAAGGCGGGCGTGTAGGAACCGCTGGCGGAGTTGGAGGCGTTCAGTACCTGCGGGATAACGAACCCGCCGTAAGCGCCGATGGCCGAGATCAGGCCGAGGGCAGAGGATGCCAGGCGCTGCGTCTCCACGGTACTGGCTCCTGCCTTCGCGGCCCTGCTGGAGGTGGCGAAGATGATGGGGATCATCCGGTAGGTTGCACCGTTTCCGAATCCGCTGGCGGTGAAGAGCATCAGGAACAGGACCAGGAAGAGCCAGAAGTTCTTCAGGGGAAGGGTCCAGATCATGGTGAGGGTGATCGCTGCCATGGAGGCGAAAGCGGCCACGGTCATCCGGGCGCCGCCCATGCGGTCAGCCATGCGTCCGCCGTAGGGGCGGGCGAGTGAACCGACCAGCGGGCCAAGGAAGGCCAGGGAGAGCGCCACGGTGCCGACTCCGATGGAGGAGAAAGCCGGGAAGTAGTCCTTGATGAGCTTCGGGAACACACCGGCGAAGCCGATGAAGGAACCGAAGGTGCCGATGTACAGCAGTGCCATGATCCACAGGTGCGGTTCCTTGAGCGCTGCGACCGAGCCGGCCACGTCTCCCTTGGCGCTGGTGAGGTTGTCCATGTACTTCCAGGCGCCGAACGCGGCGATCAGGATGAACGGGACCCACATCCAGCCGGCCATCGGCAGGTTCACGCTGCCCACGGCGAGCAGGGTGATCGCGATCGGGACGGCGAGCTGTGCGACGGCGGCACCCATGTTGCCGCCGGCAGCGTTCAGGCCCAGTGCCCAGCCCTTTTCACGGGCCGGGTAGAAGAACGTGATGTTGGCCATGGAGCTGGCGAAGTTGCCGCCGCCGAAGCCGGCGAGTGCTGCCACGAGGAGCATGACGCCGAACGGGGTTTCGGGGTTGGAGACGCAGAGTCCCAAGCCGATGGCGGGAATGAGGAGGAGAAGGGCGGACACGATGGTCCAGTTCCTGCCGCCGAAGCGGGGGACCATAAAGGTGTAGGGAATGCGGAGCGTGGCGCCTACCAGGCTGGGCATCGAAATGAGCCAGAAGATTTCCGACGTGGTGAAGGTGAACCCTGCTGCGGGGAGCTGGACCACCACGATGGACCAGAGTTGCCAGACGACAAAACCGAGGAATTCAGCGAAGATGGACCAGTTCAGGTTCCTGCGGGCGATGGCGCGGCCACCGGACTCCCACTGCTCCTTGTTCTCGGCGTTCCAGTTGGCGATCCAGCGGCCGGGGCGGTATTCAAGGGCGGGTGCGTCAGTAGTACGGGTGGAGCCGGGCTGTGCGCTGGCGGATGAAGACACGCCTTCGTGCAACGGGTTGGTGTCTACATCTACGGAATTGCCGGTGCCGGCATCTGCGCTGCGATCAACAGTCACGGTGTACCTCCTCTTGGGGGATGTTGTCCTTCCAAGGTAGAGACGGCTCGTTTCATGGACGGTCGCCGTTTGTTAACGCGCTGTGACATTTGCCTATCGGGCCGCTTTAGGGGGCGTGAGGCCCGGAAAAATGAGACACCTTCCAAGTGTCCGCATACTGGACCTTTTGTCCATTGACTGGACGAGCGGAACTAATATTGAACTCTAACTACTGCACGCCGGGCCTCTCCCCACGTCCGGCCGGTTCTGACGAAAGTGTTCATACATGTCATCAACTGAAACCTCGATGGGTCCCGAATCTGCCAAGGCGGTGAACTCGCGCGGTCGGGTGATCGTAGCCAGCCTGATCGGCACCACCGTTGAGTTCTACGACTTCTACGTTTACGCCACCGCCGCGGTACTCGTATTCCCCGCGCTGTTCTTCCCCAACCAGAACGAAACAACGCAGCTTCTGAGCTCGTTCGCAGTATTCGGCGTCGCGTTCATCGCCCGCCCGCTGGGATCGGTCGTTTTTGGCCACTTCGGCGACAAGTTTGGCCGCAAGGGCACGCTGGTCGCGTCCTTGCTGACCATGGGCATCGCCACGTTCCTGATCGGCTGCCTGCCGACGGCGCTCGTTCCGGGCTGGGGATTCTGGGCCCCGGCCCTCCTCGTGGTCATGCGCTTTGCCCAGGGCCTTGCCCTCGGCGGCGAATGGAGCGGCGCGGCATTGCTTGCCACGGAAAATGCCCCCGCCAACAAGCGCGCCATCTACGGCACGTTCCCGCAGCTGGGCGCGCCCATCGGCTTCATCATCGCCAATGTGATTTTCCTCGTCTTCAGCTACGCCCTGACACCGGCCGACTTCCTGGCCTGGGGCTGGCGTGTGCCCTTCCTGCTGAGCGCCGTTATGGTCATCATCGGCCTCTACGTCCGCCTCAAGCTGATCGAAACTCCCGCCTTCACCAAGGTGATCGAATCTAACGAGGTAGCCAAGCTGCCGATCGGCCGCGTCTTCAAGACCAGCTGGCGTCCGCTGATCCTCGGCACGTTCATCATGCTCGCCACGTACGTGCTGTTCTACCTGATGACCACCTTCACCCTGACCTACGGCACACGTCCGGCCACGCTTGACGCCGCCAAGGCCGCCGCCGAGAAGGCCGGCAAGCCCATGACGGAAGCCGCCGCAGCTGCCTTCGTCCCGGGCCTGGGCTACACCCGCAACGACTTCCTCTGGATGCTGATCGCCGGCGTCGTGTTCTTCGGTATCTTCACCTTGGTCTCCGGCCCGCTGGCAGAAAAATACGGCCGGCGCAAGATGCTGCTGGCCGTGACCGGTGGAATCTTCGTCTTCGGGCTCCTGTTCGTCCCGCTCTTCAGCGGCGGGTTTGTGGGCACCATGGCCTTGCTGGTCATCGGCTTCTCCCTGATGGGGCTGACCTTCGGTCCCATGGGTGCCTTGCTGCCGGAACTGTTCCCCACGAACGTTCGCTACACCGGCTCGGCCGTCAGCTACAACGTCTCCAGCATCCTGGGTGCGGCGGTGGCTCCCTTCATCGCCGTCGCACTCTGGGAGCAGGCGGACGGCAGCCCCGTGCTGGTGGGTGTCTACCTGACCTCCATGGCGGTGCTGACGCTCATCGCGCTGTTCGTAAGCCGGGAAACCCGGGACCTGGACTACGAGAACAACGTGGCCTGACTTCCAGCCCGCTTAGCGCCGTAAATGCCCGGCGTGCTCCTTGCTTTTGCTGGGAGCACGCCGGGCATTTCTGTGTCCCGGAACAGTGCAACTGGGCAGGAACGACGGCGGAAGTCCGGTTGCCGCTGTCAGTTACCGTAACGGGCCACGAAGTTCTTCAGGATGTTCATGGGTTCGGTCGCCGTGAAACGGCGGGCGTTGGCCATCAGTTCCTCAGCCGACTCGGGCGGGAAGTATCCGGCGTGGCGGTAAATGTCGATCCGGGTGACCAGGCCCTCGGCGTCCAGCTCGGGGTGGAACTGCGTGGCGTAGAGGTTTTCCTTGATCCGGAACATGTGCACCGGGCAGGCCTGGGAAGAAGCCAGCAGGACGGCGTGGACGGGCAGCGAGGAACAGGCCTCCTTGTGCCCGGTGAAGGCGATAAACCGGGCGGGCATTCCGCGCAGGAGAGGATCAGCCAGCCCCGCATCGGTGAGTTCTATTTCCACCGCGCCGAGGGGTTCGCCGAAGGTCCTGTCGATCACGGCGCCCTGGTGTCTCCCCAGCGTCCCGACGCCGTAACAGGCACCGAGGAACGGGAAATCCTGTTCCACGATCCGGTCCAGCAATCCCGCCAGCTCCCGCTCCACGCGGTGTTGCGTGGCGCTTTTGTGCTCACTGGGATCGCTGGACGTGAACGGACTCCCGCCGACGATTACCGCGGAGTAGTCCGCCAGGTCCAGTTCCGGCAGGGGTGCCGCCTCCAGCCTGATCCGCCGCAGCTGCCCGGGAGCCAGCCCGCCGTACCTCAGGTACGCCGCATATTCGTTGTCCGCAGCAGCGTCTTCGGCCCGGGAGGCAAGCAGCAGGAAAGGCTTCACACGCTAAGTGTGCCCGTGGCACCTGCCGGAATCCAGAGGGGCGCGCCGCAGTCAGTGCCCGCAGTCAGTGCCCGCCGTCAGTGCCCGGCAGTCCGGTCCGCCGGCTGGGCCAGTGATCGGCGGGACTGTGGCCGGGCGGCAGGGTCGGCGTGCCGGTGGACGAGCTTCCAGTAGCCTTCTTCCCGGCGGAAGACGCTGGTCACCCGGAGCGCGAACTCCTCCGCGACGGCGGCGCCGTCCAAGCGGGCCCGGAAGTGTTCTGTCTCCACGAGGAAGGCGGTGTCGCGGGCGGTGTAGGACGTAATGGTGTCGAACCCCAGCATCTCGCCGTCCTGGAATTGCCGGGAGGCCTGGTCCAGCCGCGCTTCCACCTGGGCCCAGCCGCGGGCAATGCCGCCGAACGGGTTGGCCAGCGTCACGTCCTCCAACCGCGAGTAGAGATCCTTGACGGGCCCGGCGTTTCCCCGCGTGATTTCCGGAACCGCGAGGTGGTAGCGGTCTACTTCTTCTTCAAAACTCGGTGCAAGCATGGGTGCGCCTCCGGCGGTGACTAGTCTTCGATCGTGGCGATGACGGCACCAGCCGACACCGTCTCGCCTGCTGTGGCGCTGAGTCCTGTGATGGTTCCGGAGCGGTGCGCGGTGAGCGGCTGCTCCATCTTCATCGCCTCAAGCACAACAACCAGGTCGCCTTCAGCCACGATGTCGCCGTTGCTGACTGCCACCTTGACGATGGTGCCCTGCATGGGGGAGGCAAGTCCGTTGCCCGAAGCAGCGGCCGCCGCACCGCCTGAACGGGAACGCTTTTTGGACTTCGCGGGCTTGGCTCCGGCAGTGCCGGATCCGAGGGAGCCGAGGGAGGCGGGAAGCACTACCTCGAGGCGCTTGCCGCCTACTTCAACCACCACGCGCTGGCGTTCGCCGGCGTCGTCGGCCAGGGCCTCGGTGCCGGTAGGCGTCCATGCCGGGATTTCACTGACGAAGTCGGTCTCGATCCAGCGCGTGTGGACCTTGAAGGGGCCTTCCGCCGGGGCGAAATCCGGGTTGGTGACCACGGCCAGGTCGAAGGGGATAACGGTGGGAATCCCTTCGACCACCATCTCCTCAAGAGCACGCCGGGAACGCTGCAGCGCCTGGGTGCGGGTGGCTCCGGTGACGATCAGCTTGGACAACATCGAGTCGAAGTTGCCGCTGATGACGTCGCCCTGCTCAACACCGGAGTCAATGCGGATGCCGGGACCCGTGGGATTCTTCAGGGTGGTGATGGTGCCCGGCGCCGGCATGAAGTTGCGGCCCGGATCCTCGCCGGTGATGCGGAATTCGATCGAGTGCCCGCGCACTTCGGGATCCCCGTAGCCAAGTTCCTCCCCGCGTGCCAGCCGGAACTGTTCGCGGACGAGGTCGATTCCGGTGACTTCCTCGGAAACGCAGTGCTCGACCTGGAGACGGGTGTTGACCTCAAGGAAGGAGATGGTGCCATCCTGGCCCACCAGGAATTCGCAGGTACCTGCACCGAGGTAACCGGCTTCCTTCAGGATCGCCTTGGAAGATTCATAGAGCCTGCGGTTCTGCTCCTCGGTGAGGAACGGGGCCGGGGCTTCTTCCACGAGTTTCTGGTTGCGGCGCTGCAGCGAGCAGTCGCGGGTGGACACCACAACGACGTTGCCGTGGGCATCCGCCAGGCACTGCGTCTCGACGTGGCGAGGGGCGTCCAGGAACCGTTCGATGAAGCATTCGCCACGGCCAAAGGCGGCAGTGGCCTCCCGCACGGCGGATTCGAACAGTTCGGGGATTTCCTCGCGGGTGCGGGCCACCTTGATGCCCCGGCCGCCGCCGCCGAAAGCGGCCTTGATGGCGACCGGCAGGCCGAACTTGTCAACGAATTCAAGGATTTCCTCGGCCGATTCCACCGGATCAGCGGTGCCGGGCACCTGGGGTGCGCCGACCTTTTCAGCGATGTGGCGGGCCTGCACCTTGTCACCCAAGGCGGAGATGGCGTCCGGGGAAGGGCCAATCCAGGTGATGCCGGCTTCGATGACCTTCGCGGCGAACTGGGCGTTCTCCGCGAGGAAGCCATAGCCGGGGTGGATGGCGTCCGCGCCGGACTGGCGGGCGACGTCAATGATCTTGTCCATCACCAGGTAGGACTCGGCGGCGGTGTTTCCACCGAGCGAGTAGGCCTCATCGGCAAGCCGCACGTGCAGGGCATCCCGGTCAGGATCGGCATAGACAGCCACAGAGGCGATGCCTTCATCTCGTGCTGCGCGAATGATCCGCACGGCTATTTCGCCACGGTTGGCGATCAGCACCTTAGTGAGGTTCGACTGCACGGGACTTGCGGACTGCTCCAACTTTGCTGACAAGGCGTCTCCTTCTTTCCTTCAGGGAGCCTAGCGCGATTTTGTGGGGTCCGCCGATATTACTTGCGGAATCCGCGTGTAAACGGGAAGAGCTTTGTAGGGAAGCTACAACTCTCCGGCAAATTGGGTCCCTTTATTCCGTTGGCCAAAGCTCGGTGATGCGCACGTTGGCCTGTGCCAGGAGGTTCCGGAGGGTGGAAACCGACAGCCCGACGACGGCGTGCGGGTCTCCGTCCACCTTCCGGATGAACGCCCCGCCCAGGCCATCGATGGTGAACGAGCCGGCGCAGTGCAGCGGCTCCCCGGTGGCGATGTAGGCGTCAATCTCCTCCGGTTCCATCTCCATGAAGTGGACTTCGGCTGACGCGACCGCTCCGAGGGTGGCCCCGGATCCGGGGTCTGTTGTGCCGTCGTCGGGGGCGGTGTCCCGGCAGTCCACCAGCCAGTGCCCTGTGTGCAGCACTCCACTGTTTCCGCTCATCCGGAGCATCCGCTCGCGGGCGACGCCGGCGGTGTACGGCTTGCCGTGCGCCTCGCCGTCGAACTCGAAGACGGAGTCGCAGCCCAGTACCAGCGTGCCGTCCGCTTCAGGCAGCGCGGCCACGGCCTCTGCCTTGGCCCGCGCCAGCAGCAGGGCGGTATCGTGCGGATCCGTGACGCCGTAGCGGGCCTGGACTGCGTCCTCGTCCACGTCGGACACCAGCACCGTGTGCTGGATGCCTGCCTCGGCGAGGAGTTTGGTGCGGGCGGGGGACTGGGAAGCAAGAATGAGGCGGGTCACCATTTCAGCCTAATGGACAGGCTGGCCGGCCCTGGCCGGGCCGCTTTCCAAGCGTTCCAGCTTGGCGCCCTCCACGTCCACGTCCGGCAGGATCCGCTCGAGCCATCCCGGCAGCCACCAGGTTTTTTCGCCCAGCAGGTACATCACCGCCGGGACGATGGTCATGCGCACCACAAAGGCATCCAGCAGCACGCCGAAGGCCATCGCGAAGCCCAGCGGCCGGACCATGGTCAGGTGGCTGAAGATGAAGCCGGCGAAGACGCTGACCATGATGATTGCTGCGGCGGTGACCACGGCTGCGGCGTGGCTGAACCCGATCCGGACGGCGTGCTTGGCAGAGGCACCGTGCATATAGGCCTCGCGCATGCCGGAGGCGATGAACATCTGGTAGTCCATGGCCAGGCCGAACAGTACGCCGATGAGGATGATGGGCAGGAAACTGAGCACGGCACCGGGGTTGGCGACGTCGAACACGCTTCCCAGCCACCCCCATTGGTACACCGCGACCACCAGGCCGAAGGCGGCGGCCAGGGAGAGCAGGAACCCGCCGGTGGCGAGGAGGGGAACCACAATGGAGCGGAATACCAGCAGCAGGAGGATCAGGGAAAGCCCGACGACGATGGCCAGGTATGGCGGCAGCGCTTCACCGAGTTTGGTGGAGACGTCGATGTTGCCCGCGGTTTGCCCCGTGAGGCCGATAGTGACCCCCGTTTCAGACTTGATCTCCTCACCCCGTTCCCGCAGTTCGCTCACTACCTGAACGGTGCCCGCTTTGGCAGGACCCTCTTCCGGAATGACCTGGAAGACGGCGGTCCGGCGGTCCTCGCTGAGCGCCACCGGAACGGCTGCCACAACGTTGTCCACTCCGCGGATCAGGTCAGCGACGTCGTATTGCAGGGACTGGGCTTGGGTTTCGTCCAGGCCCGCCGGGAATTCGCCCACCACCACAATGGGTCCAGTGACACCTTCACCAAAACTGCGTGCCGTCAGGTCATAGGCGCGGTAGGCCTCGGAGTCGACCGGCTCGGACCCGCCGTCCGGCAGGGCGAGTTGCAGTTGGGTGGCGGGCAGCGCCAGGGCACCGAGCAGGAGCACGCCAGCCACCAGTGCCACCACGGGATGCCTGGTGACGAGTCCGCCCCAGCCACGGGTGCTCTTTTGCTCGTCCCTGGCTTTGTCTGCCAGTTCATGGCCTGCCTCCGCGTTGTGGGCGTCGGCTTTTGCCCATGCCCGCTTGGAGATGATGCGCCGGCCAATCAGCGAAAGCATTGCCGGGGTCAGGGTGAGGGCCACGAGGACGGCTACCGCAACAGTGCCGGCCGCTGCCAGGCCCATCACGCTCAGGAAGGGGAGCCCGGGAACCACCAAGGCGGCCAGGGCGATGATCACGGTGAGGCCGGCGAAGAGGACGGCATTGCCTGAGGTTCCGGTGGCACGGGCCACGGACTCTTCGGGCTCCATCCCGGACCGGAGCTGGGTTCGGTGGCGGTTGACGATGAACAGGGAGTAATCGATGCCGACGGCCAGCCCCAGCATCAGCGCGAGCATGGGGGAGATGGAGCTCATCTCGAACATTCCGGACAGGGCAAACGTGATGCCGACGCCGACGCCCACGCCGATGATGGCCATCAGCAGTGGAAGGCCGGCGGCGATGAGGGTGCCCAGCATCAGGACCAGGACGAGCGCGGCCACGGCGACGCCAATAATTTCGGCGGCGCCGAAGAGTTCCGAGATGTCCTCGGTGATTTCCTTGCTGGCCAACGCGGTGACGCTGGCGGCAGAGGTCTCGTGGGCGATGTCCTGGACCTGCTGGCGCACGGCCGGGGTCAGGCCGTTGATGGAGGAATTGAACTGGACCTGGGCCACCGCGGCCTGGCCGTCAGAAGACACAAAGCGGAGGCCAGCGGAGGCCTCCGCCTGGCGCTTGCCAAGGTCCAGCTTGGCCTTGGCGGCAGCAAGCTCCTGCGTGCCGGCGTCGAGCTGGGCCTGGCCTTGTGCCATTGCAGCTTTCTGCTGTCCCAGTTGAGCCTCGATCACGGGGGCCGGTGCCCCCGCTGCCGTGAGTTGCTCCTCCGCTGCGGCAAGCTGCGCCTTGCCCGCTTCCAGCTGGCTGCGGGAGGCGTCCAGGCGGGCCTGGCCCTCGGCGACCTGTTGCTCACCCGCGGTGATGGCCCCTGCTGCCTGGTCCACCTGGTCCTGGGTAGCGAACGGGTCCACTGTGGCTTTGACATCAGGCAGTGTTTCAAGCTTCTTCAGCGCATCCGTCACAGCGGCGCGGCTCTCGGCCGTGAAGCCGCCCGCGGGTGCTTCGAAAACAATGCTGGCTGAGCCGCCTGATGCCGACGGCAGGTCCTGTCGGAGCTTATCGGCGATCCGCTGGGTTTCGGTACCTGGGATCTGGAAGTTGTTGGATAGGGTGCCGTGGAACGCAGCGGCGGACCCGCCGACTGCCACCAGGACCGCGAGCCAGAGCGAGATGACCAGCCAGCGGTGACGGTAGGAGAACTTGCCGAGCCGGTAGAGCAACAAGGCCATGTCAGAGCCGATCTTTGAGGAGGGTGGGGGAGGAAGAGCGTGCCTGGTTGTCGAAGCCTGCGCCAAGGTGGCCGATGGCATCGATGAGCAGTTGGCGGAGAACGGAAAGGGAGGCTGGTGACAGATCAGCGCCGCACTGGGCGAACCAGACGTCCATCGCAGCCTTGCCGCAGGAGATGACGGAGCCGGCGAGGGCCCGGAGGTAGAGTTCGTCGATGGCCGCCCCCGGCGTCTTGGCGACCCGTTCCTTGGCAGCGGTGATGATCTGCTCTGTGCAGTGATCCCAGGCCTCAAGCTCGGAGCGGACCAGCAAGGAGTTCTGCTGAGTCAGGGTGAAAAGCTCTGCCATGGGGGCGACAGTCATGGGGTCGGCCAGCTGCATGAGCGCCACACGGGCAGACTCGAGAATGGGCTCCCCGGCGGGGCGCAGCCGGAACTGCTGGAGGGCGTGGTCCAGGAAACCGTTGGTCACCGAAGCCAGGGCCGCCTCGGTGCTGCTGAAGTAGTTGAAGAAGGTGCGCCGCGATATTCCAGCGGCCTCGGCGATGTCCTCAACCGTGAAGTTGCCCGGCCCGCGGCTCCGAAGCAGTTTCAATGCGGCATCGGTGATGGCCTGGCGGGTGGCGGCCTTGTTCTGTTCGCGGCGGGAGGGCGCGGGCGCTGGCCCATCAGTCAGGGAAGAATGGCTCACGTGATTACACTATGTGCAAGTTTGCACTCTGCGCAAGTTGTTGGTTTGGCGAAGACCCGCTGAGCGCTAGCCGGTCTTCGTGAGCTGGATGGACTGGCCGGTAGCCCCCTGCTGGCCCTCCGCGAGCGGGATCGCAAAGACGGCGGTTCCATACGCGCAGACTTCAGTCCAGTTTGTGCCCATCTCGGAGGTGTCAAAGCGCATGGCCACAATGGCGTTGGCGCCGCGCTGCTGGGCCTCCGACACCATTCGCGCCATGACCTCCTGACGGCTTTCGTACAATGCCCGCGTCATTTCGGGCAGTTCGCCGCCGCCGAGGGAACGGAGGCCGGCCAGCATTTGCGAGCCGATGTCCCGGGAGCGGACGGTCAGCCCCATCACCTCGCCGAACACGGCATCGATCCTGTGGCCCGGAATGTCATTGGTTGTCACGATCAGCATGCTGCCGAGCCTACTCAATTCCGGCCGGGCGTCGGGGGACCTTTCACAGCAGATTGAAAGGTTCCCGACAGCTGCATCCGAACCTTGCGCCGGACACTGGGATTATCTCGCAGGAGACACATCACAAGGAGCCGTCACCGGACGGCAGATCCAGGAGACAGTCAATGTCACGCAGAAAGAGAATTGCCCTTGGCCTTTCGGCCGCGGCCCTTGCCGTCGGAGCCGGAATCGGTGTTGCCGGCATGGCGTCGGCAACTACAACGCCCACACCTACGCCCAGCGCCAGTTCCAGCGCCTCACCGGACAGCACGTCGCCCATGGAAGGTAAAGGGCGGCACGGCGGCCGCGGAGGCGAGCGCGGGGTAGCGCAGGCCTCGGCGCTCGCGGAAAAACTCGGCGTCGAGGAAGCCAAAGTCACCGAAGCGCTGCAGGCTTTCCGCGAAGCCAACAAACCCACCTCGCCCCCGGCTGACGGCGAAAAGCCGGACGCAGCGGCCCGCGATGCGGAGCTCGCAAAGTCCCTGGCGGAATCTTTGGGGATTGAGGAGGCCAAGGTCACCGCCGCCCTTGAGGAGCTGCGCACCGAGGCCCGGGCCGAGAAGGCCGCTGCGCTCAAGACCAGGCTGGACAAAGCCGTTTCGGACGGCATCCTGACTCAGGAAGAGGCCGATGCTGTCACCAAAGCCGTGGAGAAAGGTGTGATCGGAGGAGGCGGCCGCTAGGAACCGGAGTCCCCGGGCCTTAACGGGAGAAGTCCCCGGGAGAATCCCGGGGACTTCCTCTTCAGGCTATGACTGGTGCATCGTTACGCCTTGGCGTCGGCCAGTTCCCGCCCTGTTGCACCGGAAGAAGCTCCCGTGTCCGACGCGGACGGATCTGCGGCGGGCTCGGCATCGTCATCAACAAACGGGGTGCCGTTGCGCGGCGCGTTGTAGAGGGCTTCATCCAGGATGCCCTGGCGCTTGGCCACAATGGTGGGGACCAGTGCCTGGCCCGCAACGTTAACCGCCGTGCGGCCCATGTCCAGGATCGGGTCGATGGCCAGGAGAAGTCCGACGCCGGCCAAAGGCAGTCCCAGCGTGGACAGCGTCAGGGTGAGCATCACTACGGCGCCGGTGGTGCCCGCTGTTGCAGCTGAACCAAGTACGGAGACGAGGGCGATCAGCAGGTATTGGCTGAAGTCCAGCTGGACGCCGAAGAACTGGGCCACGAAGATCGCGGAGATGGCCGGATAGATAGCGGCGCAACCGTCCATTTTGGTGGTGGCGCCGAGGGGTACGGCGAAGGAAGCGTACGCCCGGGGCACGCCCAGGCTGCGTTCGGTGACGCGCTGGGTCAGTGGCAGCGTGCCCACCGAGGAACGGGACACGAAAGCCAACTGGACGGCAGGCCACACTCCGGAGAAGTACTGCTTGATGGAGAGGCCGTGCGCGCGGACCAGCACCGGGTAGACCACGAACAGTACGAGGGCCAGGCCAACGTAGATGGCGAACGTGAACTTGCCCAGTGAGCCGATGGTGTCCCAGCCGTACACGGCCACGGCGTTGCCGATCAGGCCTACGGTGCCCAGCGGCGCGATGCGGATGATCCACCACAGCACCTTCTGAATGACTGCCAGGGCTGAGGCATTGAGGTTGAGGAACGGCTCGGCGGCTTTGCCTACCTTCAGGGCAGCAACGCCGACGGCGATGGCGATCACCAGGATCTGCAGGACGTTGAAGCTGACGGCCGTGGTGACCGCACCTGATTCCGCAACGGTGGAGCTCGCACCCAGGCCCAGGAAGTTCTTCGGGAACAGACCCACCAGGAAGGACCACCAGTCACCGGACTTGCCGCTGTACTTGGCTTCCTCGGTGATGCCGGTGTTGGCACCCGGCTGAAGCAGGACGCCCAGGCCGATGCCGATCAGCACCGCGACCAGTGATGTGATGGCAAACCACAGCAGGGTGTTCCATGCCAGCTTGGCGGCGTTAGAGACCTGGCGGAGGTTGGAGATGGAGCTGACCACGGCCGTGAAGATCAGCGGCACCACGGCCGTCTGCAGCAGGGAAACATAGCTGGAGCCGATGGTCTGCAGCGTGGCGCCCAGGCCGTTGGGGCTGGTTTTGGTGCTGCCGGTGTACTTGGCCAGCAGGCCGAGGCCGAGGCCCACGATAAGGGCGGCGATGATCTGGAAGCCGAACGAGCCAGCCCATTTGGGCAGCTGGAAGCCGGTCTTTCCTGTGGATTCGGGGGTGCGGGTTTGAGTGCTCACCCGAATACGCTAGGCCGGTCCCACATAGCACGACGAACGGATGTTGAGAAATATTACGAGGCCACTTCACCCTCCAGCGGATAAAATCCCCTGAAATCCGGCGTCACATCAGGTAATTATGAAGTTATTCCCGTCCAGAGTGTGGCAAAAGTCTCGCGATCGGAGCGAGCTTAAGCCGCTGGGAGGTGAGGTTCAATTTCAGGCCCGGGCTTAGGAAAGCAGCGCCCTCCGGAGGGTATCGAGTCCCACAGAGCCAACGTTCAGCGCCCGCGTATGGAATTCCTTCAGGTCAAAGCCTGGCCGTGCTTCGAGTTCCGCGCGGATCTGTTCCCACAGCCGCTGCCCCACCTTGTAGGAGGGAGCCTGGCCCGGCCAGCCGAGGTAGCGGGTAAATTCAAACTTCAGTTGCCCCTCGCTGATGGGCAGGTTTTTCTTCAGGAAGTCGTAGCCCGCCTCCGGGGTCCAGGTGCCGGTACCCCACCGCTCCGGAACGGCGAGCTCCAGGTGGACGCCGATGTCGAAGACCACCCGGGCGGCGCGCATCCGCTGCATGTCCAGCATGCCCATGTGATCACCGGGATCGGACAGGTAGCCGAGTTCCTGCATGAGCCTCTCTGCATACAGCGCCCAGCCTTCACCGTGGCCGGACGTCCAGCACACGTTGCGGCGCCAGTTGTTCAGGAGCTCGCGGCGGTAGGTTGCGGTGGCCACCTGCAGGTGGTGGCCCGGGACTCCTTCGTGGAAGACAGTGGTGGTCTCGGCCCAGGTGGTGAAAGTGTCTTCACCTGCCGGTACGGACCACCACATCCGGCCGGGGCGGCTGAAGTCATCGGACGGGCCGGTGTAGTAAATGCCACCTTCGTCGGTCGGGGCGATGAGGCACTCAAGCTTCTTCATCACGTCCGGGATCTCGAAGTGCACACCGGCCAGGTCCTTGATGGCCTTGTCGGAGAGTTCCTGCATCCAGGCCTTCAGGGCATCGGTGCCTTTGATTTGGCGCGCGGGATCGTTGTTGAGGATTTCCTTGGCTTCGGCGATGCTGGCCCCGGCCTTGATGGTTTCGGCCACTTGTTCCTGCTCGGCAATCAGGCGGTCCAGTTCCTGGACGCCCCAGGCGTACGTTTCTTCAAGGTCAACGGTGGCGCCCAGGAAGGAACGCGAGGCCAGCGCGTAGCGTTCCCTTCCCACGGCATCCTTCTGCGGGGCTGAGGGAAGCAACTCCGTGCGGAGGAATTCGGCGAGGCGGCTATAGGCGCTGCGGGCGGCGGCAGCACCGGCGTCGAGCCTTTCCTGGACTGCCGCCTTCAGCGGCCCGTCGGCAATCTTGGCCTCCGCCGCCAACTTGGCAAAGAAGCCGTCCTCGGCGGCGTACTTCGTGGTTTGCTCGATGACGATGCTGACCTGGCGTTGCGCCGAAACCCTCCCTGCATCACGGGCCTGGCGGAGGGAAGCGATGTAGCCGTCGATGGCATCGGGAACGTTCAGGGCACGGCCCGCAATGTGCTCCCAGTCCTGCGCAGTGGCCGTGGGCATGAGGTCGAAGATGGCGCGGATGTCCTGCGCCGGGGAGGCAATGTTGTTCAGTTCGGCTTCGTCCCAGCCGGACTCACGGATTTCCAGCTGCAGTCCCAGCCGCTCGCGCATCGCATCCAGCGTTACGGCGTCCACGTCGTCCTGGGCTTCCAGCCCTTCCAGAGCGTCGAGCGTCTTCCTCGCTTCGGCGGCAAACTCCGCAATACCGGCGGGGGAGTAGTCCTGGTATTCCGTCTCGTGTCCCGGCAGGCCCAGGGTAGTGGCGAAGGACGGATTCAATCTGATGAGCGTGTCGGTGTACTCATCCGCTACGGCGTCGATGGCGGTGCGTGGACGGGCGGAGGGCGCGGTTTCAGTAGTCACTCCACGAGACTAACGGTGCCCCTGGCGGTTAGGGAATGTTAGCCGCGGCTCCGCTTCCAGGCGCCCGGGCCGGGTGTGGGTGCCAGCCGCAGCTGCTGCCGGCGCACCCAATGCCGGACAGTGGGTTTACGGACCTCAGCGATCTCCTGGCTTTGGAGGGAAAGCACGACGGCGGTCAGCGCGGCGAGCTCCTCGGCCGACGGTTGGCCCTTCACCACGGAAATCAGGGCGTCCGGCGTCTCCGCAACCGGGCTGTCCGCGGTCACAGCGGGATGTTCCCGTGCTTTTTGGTGGGCAGGCTGGCACGTTTATCGCGGAGCGCCCGCAGGCCCCTGATGATCTGCGGCCGGGTTTCGGACGGCGCGATGACCGCGTCCACGTACCCAAGCTCCGCGGCCTGGTAAGGGTTCAGGAGCTCCTCCTCATACTGGCGGATGACCTCGGCGCGCCGGGCCTCAACGTCACCGCCGGCCTCGGCAACGGAAGCGAGATCGCGGCGGTAAAGGATGTTGACGGCACCCTGGGCTCCCATGACGCCGATCTGGGCGGTCGGCCAGGCCAGGTTGAGGTCTGCCCCAAGCTTCTTGGAACCCATCACGATGTACGCGCCGCCGTACGCTTTGCGCGTAATGACGGTCAGCTTGGGGACGGTGGCCTCGGCGTAGGCGTACAGGAGCTTGGCGCCGCGGCGGATGATGCCTTGGAATTCCTGGTCCTTCCCGGGAAGGAAACCCGGAACGTCAACCAGCGTGATGATGGGGATGTTGAAGGCGTCACAGTGGCGGACAAAGCGGGCAGCCTTCTCAGATGCCGCGATGTCCAGCGTGCCGGCGAACTGCAGGGGCTGGTTGGCCACGATCCCCACAGTGTGCCCTTCGACGCGGCCGTAACCGATCATCACATTGGGGGCGTAGAGCGCCTGCATCTCGAGGAAATGTGCGTCGTCAACGATCTGCTCGATGACGGTTCGCATGTCGTAGGGCTGGTTCGCGGAATCGGGGATGAGCGCATCCAGGGCGAGGTCGTCGTCGTCGACATCCAGCTCCTGCTGGTGCTCCAGGACCGGGGCCTCCGACAGGTTGTTTGACGGCAGGAAGTCCAGGAGCTCGCGGACGAATTCGATGGCATCTGCTTCGTCGGAGGCCAGGTACGTGGAGGTTCCCGTGGTGGCGTTGTGCTGCCGGGCACCGCCCAGGGTTTCCATATCCACGTCCTCGCCGGTGACGGTCTTGATGACGTCGGGGCCGGTGATGAACATGTGGGAGGTCTTGTCCACCATGACCACGTAGTCGGTCAGTGCCGGGGAGTAGGCCGCTCCGCCGGCGGAGGGGCCCATGATGAGGGAGATCTGCGGGACCACGCCGGAGGCATGGACGTTGTTGCGGAAGATGTCCGCGAACATGGCAAGCGACGCGACACCTTCCTGGATGCGGGCGCCACCGCCGTCGAGGATTCCCACTACGGGGCAGCCGTTGCGCAGCGCGAACTCCTGGACCTTGACAATCTTCTCGCCGTTGACCTGGCTAAGGGATCCGCCGTAGACGGAGAAGTCCTGGCTATAGACGGCCACGGGGCGGCCATCGACGGTGCCGTACCCGGATACCAGGCCGTCACCGAGCGGCTTCTTCTTTTCCATGCCAAAAGCGGTGGAGCGGTGCACGGCGAGCGCATCGAATTCGATGAACGATCCCTCATCGACGAGCAGTTCAATCCGTTCGCGCGCGGTGTTCTTGCCGCGGGCGTGCTGCTTCTCTATGGCTTCGGGGCCGGAGGGCTGTTCTGCACGGGCCTGGCGGTCGCGGAAATCGGCGATCTTTCCCGCTGTCGTTGTCAGATCGTGGCTCATGAAGTGTCTCCGGCTCTGTAGCTGATGGTGGCTGGCCCCGGGATGCTGCGGCGCATTAAGTAGCTTCCGCACAAAAACAGGACCCTGCTGGCTAGTCTAGTGACGCTATTCGTCGGGACCGCTGTAGAAAACCTACAATTTTCTGCGCTCGAGTGACGCCGACACGCTTGTTACTCGCCAGTAACATACTTGGGTTACAGTGGAGCCATGACTTCGAGCAATGATGCTTCGGGTGCCGCTGCAGTGCCGTACCAGGCCGCCGGTTCCCTACAGGGCCGGACCCTGCTGATCTCGGGAGGCAGCCGCGGGATCGGGCTGGCCATAGCTACCCGGGCCGCGCAGGACGGCGCCAATATTGTACTGATGGCCAAGACCGGCAAGCCGCACTCGAAGCTGGCAGGGACCGTTTATACCGCCGCGGAACAGATCGAGGCAGCGGGCGGCCAGGCATTGCCTCTGGTGGGTGATGTGCGCAACGACGACGACGTTGCCGGCGCCGTTGCAGCAGCAGTGGAAATGTTCGGGGGCATCGACGCCGTCATCAACAACGCCTCAGCCATTGACCTGTCCCGGACTGACGAAGTGGACATGAAGCGCTACGACCTCATGCAGGACATTAACGTCAGGGGCACCTTCCTGCTGTCCAAGCTGGCGCTTCCGGCCCTGCGGAAGTCGGAGGCCGGTCAGATCCTGACGCTATCCCCGCCGCTGAACCTGGACCCCAAGTGGGCCGGGAAACACCTGGCCTACACCATGGCCAAATATGGCATGAGCCTGACCACTCTGGGGCTGGCGGAGGAACTCAAGGCGGACGGGATCAACGTCAACTCCCTTTGGCCGTGCACCCTGATTGATACCGCTGCTATCCGCAACATGCCCGGCGGGTCCAGCATGGTCCAGGCCGCCAGGGGCCCCCAGATCATGGCCGACGCCGCGCACGCCGTCCTAACCGGCGGCGTCCTAGCTGCCGGGGGGCCATCCACCGGCAACTTCTACACTGACGAGCAGGTGCTCGCCGCAGCCGGGGTGACGGACTTCCGGCCCTACAGCCTGGGCGCAGACGAAGACCGGTTGGTTCCTGACATCTTCCTCTGAACCTGATGGTCGCGGGAGCCCGCGGGTGGGCAAGTCGATAGGATTCAAGCATGGATGACGCACACGCCCCGGGCATACCGTTGAACCGCGGAGCCTTGGCAGACCAGGATTTTCTGTCCGCCACAGGCATCGCGAAGCTCGTGGTGGTGGACTCCACCGGTTCCACCAACGCCGACCTCCTGCGGTCAGTCACTGAGGAGCCGAAGTCCTGGCCGGATCTTTCTGTCCTGACTGCTGAGTACCAGACAGCAGCCCGTGGCCGCCTTGACCGCCGGTGGGAGGCCCCTCCCTTAAGTTCCGTATCTGTCTCGATCGTGCTCAGGCCCGTCAATGCCGAGGGGCGGCCGCTGCCGGCGCAGTGCTACTCTTGGTTGTCCCTGCTGGCCGCCTTGGCGCTGCGGGAAACCCTGTTGGAGACTGCCGGCATCCCTGCGGAGCTCAAGTGGCCCAACGACGTCCTGGTACGCGGCCGGAAAATCGCCGGAATCCTCGCCCAGCTTGGCCCCATGGTGGAGGGCTCCGCGCCGCCGGTCATCCTGGGCACCGGCCTGAACGTCAGCCTCAGTTCCGCCGAACTTCCCGTCCCTACGGCCACCTCCGTAGCACTGGAGCAGCCCGTGACGGTGGACCGGACGCTGCTGCTCAAGAGCTATCTCTCCCATTTCGCCGTGCTCTACCGCAGTTTCTGCAACGCCGACGGCGATCCGGCCGCCGGGATGGCCGGCGGCCCGTCACTGCACAAGCGGGTGGAAGCCGTCCTGGTGACACTGGGCAAGCAGGTCAAAGCCCAGTTGCCCGGTGACCACGAGATCATCGGGCACGCAACGCGTTTGGACGATTACGGCTCCCTGCTGGTTGTCGACGGTGCCGCTCACGAACATGTGGTGACAGCCGGCGACGTCGTGCACCTCCGCCCCTGGACCCCGCCGGGCCAAGCGCCGCGGCAGGGGACCGAAAGCGGTTATGCGTAGAGACCTCGTGCCGGGTGAACAGGTGATAGTCACCACGCGCCCCCAGCCGAGGAAGCTGATTGTGCCAGCCGCAGCCTTCATCGCCGCTCCCGCGGCGGCGGCGTTCGCCAGCGCCTGGATCATCCGGGGGGAAGCGGAACGGCTGGTCCCCGCGCTCTCCCGGGAATGGTCTCCCTGGCTGGTCACAGGATGCATCCTCGGCGCCGCATGGATATGGTTGGCCTACTGCCTCCCACGCCTGCTGAAATGGCAGGGGACCCGTTACACACTCACCAGCCGCAGGATAGTTGCCAGATACGGCATGCTGAAGCGGCGGGACCAGCAGGTGAACCTGGCAGCGGTCCGCAACCTGATGCTTACCCAGACAATGGGGCAGCGCATATTGCGGTCAGGGAATATATCCTTGGAAACCGGATACCAGGGGATAGTCACAGTTGTTGACGTGCCGGAAGTTGCCAGATTCCGGGACTTTATCCTGGATGCCATCGACGAGTTGCCCGGGGACGTGGCATTTGGGGCTGGCGACCCTGCGGAGGAACGCGGGACGCTGCCATGGGAGTTGAGAGAAGGTGGGACAGATGAACGATGACGAGCAGCAGGAGCAGCCGGCTCCTGGTGTCGACGCCCGGCCTGCCATCGTGCACCCCGCCACCGGAACTCTTTCCGCGGAACGATTGGCAGCCAAGGCACTTGAAGCCCGGCTCCTGGGTGGCGA
The DNA here is from genome assembly GCF_037203985.1 of Pseudarthrobacter sp. CCNWLW217. Classification (NCBI taxonomy): domain Bacteria; kingdom Bacillati; phylum Actinomycetota; class Actinomycetes; order Micrococcales; family Micrococcaceae; genus Pseudarthrobacter; species Pseudarthrobacter sp. CCNWLW217. The sequence continues at coordinate 1,710 of NZ_JBBCBT010000005.1, read as the reverse complement.
CCGCAAACTGCGGCGCCGCGAAGTCGCAGCCGGCGCAGGGCTGTCCCTCCTCTCGGCACGCAAACTGTGGCGGGCGCTCGGCTTTCCGAATTTCGGCGATGAGGACGTGGCGTTCACGGAACGCGACCAGGCAGCCCTGTCCACCGTGGTGGACCTGGTCCGCACCGGGAAGCTGACCGAAGAGGCAGCGATCTCCGTGACCCGCGCCATTGGGCAGATGACCGACCGGATGGTGGTCTGGCAGATCGAAGCCCTGGTCGAGGACATGGTCCATGAACAGGGAGTCACCGATGCGGTGGCACGCAAGAGGCTGGTAAACGAACTTCCGGCGCTGGTGGACGCCCTGGAGGAGATGCTGGTCTATAGCTGGCGGCGCCAGCTCAATGCCGGTGTCCAGCGGCTCGCCGTTCGGGCGGAAGCCGGCCTGCAGGCCAGCGAAGAGGGCCGCGAAGGCGACGAGGATGACGCTCCGCTGCCTCTGGCACGCGCCGTCGGATTCGCTGACCTGGTGTCCTACACCAGCCTGTCACGGCGCATGAATGAGAAGACCCTCGCCAGGCTGGTCCAGAGGTTCGAGAACAAATGCGCTGAAATCATCTCCGTAGGCGGTGGCCGCCTGGTCAAGACCGTCGGCGACGAAGTGCTCTACATTGCCGAGACTCCCGCCGCCGGGGCCGAGATCTCCCTTGCCCTCGCCCAGGCATTCACCGAGGACGAGATCCTGCCCGAGGCCCGCGTGGCGATGGTCTGGGGCCGGATCCTGTCCCGGCTCGGAGACATCTATGGCCCTACCGTGAATCTTGCCGCCCGGCTCACCACTCTGGCGGACCCGGGAACCGTGCTGGTGGATTCCATGACAGCCTCCGCCCTGGACCAGGACGAGCGTTTCGTCTTGCTCCCGCAGCCAGCCGAGAACGTCCGTGGCTTCGGGGAAATCCACCCCGTCCGCCTTGCCAGGGGACTGGGCAAGGGCCTGGTCCTGGACTGAGCCTGCAACCGGAAGCAGCGATTTTATCCATTTGATGGTGAATAGCGCTATAGTCGTGAATGCCCGGCGATAGCTGGCCGGAGACCGGCCCTGCCGGAGGCTTACCTGGGGGAACCGAACCGTGAATTTTCGCCGATCTGCGCGCGCTACGGGAGCGACAGCAGCCGGACCGCGCATCCGCCCGCCCCGCTGGTTTGCAGCCACCGCCTTTAGTGCTGCGGTAGTGGTGTTGGTCACGGGTGCGGTGTTGTATCCGGGGTTTAAGACCACTGAGGTGGAGTTGAACGACGGCGGTGTGTGGGTGGTGTCGAAGTCGAAGAATGCTGTGGGGCGGTTGAATTATCCGTCGCGGGTTCTGGATGGTGCGGTGACTCCGGCGAGTACGACGTTTGATATTTTGCAGCATGCCGGGGATGTGTTTGTGGATGATGAGACGGGTTCGACGCTGAACCAGGTTTCTCCTGCGAATATGCGCCTGGGTGGGGATAAGCAGTTGCCGGGTTCGGCCGATGTGAGCTTCGGTTCCGCTGTCATCTCTGTTACGGACGCGGCGAAGGGCAAGGTCTGGGCTCTCTCGCCATCCACTGTCAACGGCTTCGACGCAGAGTCCACAGAGCCTGTGCTGGCCGCGTCGCAGGGCACTGCGTCCGCTGTGGGCGCTGATGACCGGATTTATTCTGCGGATCCGAAGACTGGCACGGTCACTGTCACGGCCGTGGATG